>CAZELC010000032.1:0-14953 GCA_964512865.1 uncultured Bacteroidales bacterium | reverse complement strand
ATTATTACACAAACTATAATAATGTCTTATGATTTGGTTTTATTGTATTTCTCTATGTTAGCTATTAGCAGCTTACTAAAAGAGAAAAAGTTCATCTACTCATTAGCTCTTGTATTAATTGCAGCATGCTCAGCCAGAGGATTAATTATTATAACAACTCTGATGGTATTAAATATTTCTCTGCGTATTATTAACAAGCAAAAAAATAAAATCTTAACCGATCTTCTGAATTATATTCCTGTTGTATTATACATATTAGTTTGGAGTATTTTCCATTATATTTCTACCGGATGGCTTTTATTCTCTCCGCTTCGGGAAACAGAGCACGAGTCATTCTCGGGCTTGTCAATGGTGATTAGGCAGTTTCTATATTCTTTGTGGAAAATCTCTGATTTTGGAAGAATTTTCCTTTTAACCTTCATTTTTACCTTTATTATAGCGCTTTTCAAAAAACTCAAATTTGAAAAAAAATCACTCACAATTATTATTTTATTAATTATACCGATAGCTGTTCACTGTTTATTCATTATGCTTTTTTCAAATCCTGTTAGTCATAGGTATTTTTTACTGATTTATGTTTTCATTATTTTGAGCTCTCTTTATTTTATTCAAAGATTAAACAGCCGTGTATGGAAACCTGTGTTTTATTTTGTTTTTGTATTGGCTTTGATAACAGGTAATTTTTGGTTATACCCGCAAAAATATGGGAACGGATGGGATAGTTCTCTTAAAGTATTGCCCTATTTTGAATTGGATAATAAAATGACAACTTTCATAAATAAAAGTGATATAAAACCTGAAAATGTGTGCACTTTATTTCCACTGCATAAAAACTATAAATATACAAGGTTGTATAATTATGACTTTTGCTATTCTGATTTTGATAAAAAAAATTCTGATCCCTGCGGATATTTTCTTTACTCAAATATCTGCAATGCAAATAATCATATAATTGAAACTGAGCTGAAAAATAATTGGCTTAAAATTAATGAAATAAAAATGGATAATATATTTTTGGTGTTGTACAAACATAAATAGAAATTTGAAAAAGAAGACTGTCCTTATATTGCTCATTATTTTCATGATTTTTACTGTTATAAATGGTTATATTTTTATTAACCGTAATAATGGCTATAATTATATTGAATCACTCGACTATAATGATCTTTATGGATTGAAAAATCAATTCTCAATAACCAATATTGAAATAAAAAACGACAGCGCCATTGTAAGTTTCACATATTCAGAAAATGATGATAAATGGTTGATTAATGCCGATAGTATTAAATACGAATGCGATCGTAAATTACCTCAGATTCATCTGATTAATGGGAAACATAATTATTCGTTAGAAAATTTAAATTCAAAAGAGAAGATTTTATTTACTGCGGATTATTCTTCATTTTCGAACTCCGACTCTTCAAAAAAGAACTTATATATTTTAAAAGCAAATTTACCTTTAAAAGTTTGTAGCTGTTACAGCCTTGAAGACTGGAAATTCAAATCAAAATTCTCGACAAAGGAAGAAACAGAAAAAATAAAAAAAATTCTGGAAGACTCTGTTAAGGTTTTTAATAATGACAAAACACTTAATAAAATTGAAAAAATATGCTTTTTTTTAATTAAAAAACTATCTGATAAAAAAGGAACTCCTGATATTTCCATGAAATCATTAAGCCCTTATATGCAATATAAAATGGCAATTGATGGCAAATCAAAAATATGGTGTGAGAATTTTTCTGAAATTTATTTGGAATTTGCAAATACTGCAGGAATACCAAGTAGATATGTGGCTTCAAATCTTAAGATTGGAGAAAAAAATTACGGCGGTCATGTTTTTACCGAAAGTTATATTAATGAACAGGGCAGATGGGCTTATATTGATTTGTCTTCTTCGAAGGTTTTTACTTTGAATAGCGACAGCTTTGTTGTGAATTCTGTCGATATTTATAATATTGTTTCTTCAGGTGGAAAAAGTAATTTCAATTCATTGGTATATGATAGCGGCCGGCTTGTTTTCAAACCATTTGACAGTATTTGCTCAACAGAAGACTATTATTTCAAAAATAACTCTGATTTGATTTACCTGTTTTCTGAATACGACAAAGGAACATTCTTAAGTAAACTGTCAAATTATTTTTACCCAAAAACTTATTATGCATTATATGCTGGAGTCAGCGCCCAAAATAACCTGAAGTTTTACGTAAAGCAAATATTCCTGTACTTTTGGATATTATCAGTTATAACATTGATTGCTTCTCTCGTTTTTTTAAGAAAAAAATAAGATTATTCTCAAAATAATAAATGTATATATTTGCAGTAATATAAAATAATGAAAAAAATTCACCTATTACTTCTTTCTGTGTTGTCAGGCGTATTATTATCACTAAGCTGGCCTGCAAACGGTTTTCCATTTATAATATTTCTGGCATTTGTGCCGATTTTGTATGTTGAACATTTTATTTGCAAAAACAAACATAATTTTTCTAAAGCAGCTGTATTTCTTTATTCTTATCTGGCATTTTTTATTTGGAATGTTTTGACAACCTGGTGGATAATTAATTCTACTGTTTTTGGAGCTGTGATGGCTGTAATTTTCAACTCACTGTTCATGGCCATTGTTGTTTGGATTTACCATTTTATCAGAAGAAATTTATTCAGAGGGAAAACAGGAAAGCTGATTCTTGTGTTTTTATGGATTTCTTTTGAATATCTTCATCTCGACTGGGACCTTTCATGGTCGTGGCTTAATCTGGGAAATGTTTTTGCTGCATACCCGATGTTTGTTCAATGGTATGAATATACAGGAACACTTGGAGGTACTTTTTGGATATTGATCGTTAATTTGCTGATTCTTCAAATAATCCTTCAGATTACACATCATATTAAATTTGAAAGGAAACTGATAATTCATGTTGCAGCTTTAGCAATGATATTATTATTGCCATGTTTTTTTTCACTTTACAGATATTTTACATACTATGAAAAGGTTGACCCTGTAAACGTTGTTGTTGTTCAACCAAACATTGACCCGTATAATGAAAAATTCGGTGGGATGTCATCACAACAGCAGCTTGATAAAATACTGAATCTTGCGAAACAAAAAGTTGACGATAAAACCGATTTTCTTGTTTGCCCCGAAACGGCAATCCCTGAAGGAATTGTAGAAGATGAACTTAATGATTCTCCAAGCATTGACAGTATAAATTTGCTTATAAAGAAATTTCCAAAATTAAAGGTTGTAATAGGAATATCTTCTTTTAAAGTTTATAAAACTAAAGACAGCATAAAAATCCTTACAAAAAAATATCCTGCAAAACACTATGATGAGCCAACAGTAACAGCAAGGTATTCTGCCGACGGTACTTACTGTTTTGACGTGTGCAATACTGCAATTCAGATTGATTCAACTAAAATAGCGCAGATTTATCATAAGTCAAAGCTGGTACCGGGAGTTGAAAAGATGCCTTTCCCAAAAATTCTGAAACCTCTCGAAAAGTTTGCAATTGACCTTGGTGGAATGACAGGTAGCAATGCCACACAGGACGATAGAACTGCATTTATTTCTAAAAACAGTAATGTTAAAACGGCACCGGTTATTTGTTACGAATCGATATACGGTGAGTTTGTGACAGGATATATTAGAAATGGAGCTAACCTGATATTTATTATAACAAATGACGGTTGGTGGGGTGATACACCAGGTTACAAACAGCATTTTGAATATGCAAGGCTTAGAAGCATTGAAACACGGCGTTCGGTGGCACGCTCGGCAAATACTGGTATTTCAGGGTTTATTAATCAACGTGGCGATATTCTTTATGCCAGTAATTACTGGGTTGATGATACAGCCAAATATCAGCTTAACAAAAACGATAAAATTACTTTCTATGTTAAGTTTGGCGACTATTTCGGCCGTTTCAGCCTTTATATCACTGGATTAATATTTTTTGCAAACCTCTTTTTCATAATTATGAATATGAGGTTCAGGATAAAGTTCAAAAAGAAAAGCTAAAACAATTCACTTATCATCCCTTTTATTATTGAAGTCATTTTTGGCTCAGCTTTGTTTGCAACATCAATGACTTCCTCATGAGAAACCTCTACTATTTTCCCTTCAACACCAAGGTCGGTAATTATTGATACGGCAAAAACCTGCAATCCCATGTGATGAGCGGCAATAACTTCCGGTATGGTTGACATTCCCACTGTATCTGCGCCTATTGTTCTTATATATTTGTATTCTGCAGGAGTTTCAAAACAAGGACCCGAAACAGCGGCATAAACACCTGTTCTTATTTTAATAGAATTTGCCTTCGCAATATTAATAGCTTTGTCAATAATATTTTTGTCATAAGCATGATTCATATCAGGAAATCTTGGCCCTAATTCATCAATGTTTTTTCCTATAAGAGGATTATCAGCCATAAGGTTGATATGATCTATAATAATCATTATATCTCCGACTTCAAAATCCGGATTAACACCTCCGCTTGCATTACTAAGAATCAGAAGTTCAATGCCAAGTAATTTCATTACTCTTATTGGAAAAACAAGCTCCTGCATCGTATAACCTTCATAATAATGAAAACGTCCCTGCATTGCAATAACTTCAATATTATTGATTTGACCGAAAATAAGATTTCCTTTATGCCCGGGAACTGTTGATACAGGAAAGTTCGGAATGTCTTCATATTTAATGGCATGTTGATTTTGAATCTCATTTGTAAGTCCGCCAAGTCCGGTACCTAAAACAATTCCAACTTTGGGTGTAGTTGTAATCTTTGATTTTATAAACTCAACTGTTTCGTTTATTTTTTTCAACATATTCAATTATAATTTTATCAAACATTTCTTTATCTCTGCCATGAAAATCAACTTCTATTGGTATATAATATAATGGAAGACCTTTTATAAGATTTATTTTTTCCGAATCCCTTAGCCTTATCATGTCTTTTTCTGTAGTGACAATAATTTTGTTTTTCCCTAAAATATATTTGTAAGTTTCCTTAATATCCTCAAGGTCATCATTAGTATATTCGTGATGGTCTTTATATTTTTTTAAAATTAACTCAACACAAAAACGTCTTAAATATTCTTCAAGCGGATATGGATTTGCAATGCCGGTAATTAGCAGAATTGTATAAAATTTCTTATCATGATTGGTAATATCCATTATGTCTTCGCCAACTGGCAATAAAGTTCCGTATTTAATCTGCGAAAAGAAAACCGATTGATAAGGTTTGGTTTTAAGTTTATCAATTATCGATTTTTTTGTTATTGGAGAAAGAACAACAGGTGTTTTGGTGACGACAATTATATCTGCTCTATCTGCACCTGATTTTAGTTCCCTCAAAGTTCCGGTCGGCAGAAGATGATCGTCTGTGTAGAGAAAATAATAATCTGTCAATAAAATTGACAGACCTGCTTTTACTTTTCTGTGTTGAAAGGCATCGTCAAGAAGTACAACTTCAAGCCCTGGTATATTTCCAATTAGCTTTTCTATTCCCCTTACACGTTTTTCGTCAACCGCTACAATTATTTCACTGAATTTATTATAAAACTGGCAAGGTTCATCACCAATATGAGTTGACGAACATTTTTCATCAGCAATGATAAAACCTCTGGTTTTTCTTCCATAACCTCTGCTAAGAGTAGAAATTTTCTTATTTTGGCTGTTGAGAATTCTTATTATATACTCTATTAGCGGTGTTTTCCCAGTTCCGCCGTAGCAGAGATTGCCGACACATATTACAGGAAAGTCAAACGAAGTTGATTTAAAAATTCCTTTATCAAATGCCCAATTCCTTACAAAAGTTATTATTCCGTAAAGAAATGAAACGGGAAAAAGTAATATTTTTAAATTCCTCATTATTAGTAAACTGCTTTTACATTCAACTTTATATGATTTTTTTCATAAAAAGTTACAGTCAAAGTTAATTTTTATTTTTAATTTTGCCGCCGATTTTGATTTTTAACTTAAATATTTTGAAATGAAAAGAATTAGTTTTTTAACCATTGCATTAATTGTTTTTACAGTATTTTCAGTGAAAGCACAATTACAAATTCCAAACCCGGGCTTCGAAAATTGGTTGGATGTAGGTTCCGCAACAGAACGCCCAAATGATTGGCATACAGTTAAAGATGGAAAAGGAAATGCAAGTTTAGGCAGTCAAACAATATGGAGAGATGTAAATCCTAACTCAGGAACATATTGCTGTAAAGTTAAAACAGTTAAGGTTCCGATTATCGGCATTATTACTAATGGCGCCTTGGTTACCGGTGCAGTTTGTGCTTGGACTTTCAGTAAAACTGACGGTTGTGTTGATTATGTTCCAAATAACTCTTATTATACTGCTAACTTTAACGGAAGACCTGATTCAGTTGTTTTTTGGTATAAATATTCACCGCAAGGATCAGATTCATGTAAGGTTGAAACAATTTTAGGCAAAACAGGAAGAATAAGAACTCCTGACAGTAATAATATTTCTGCTCCTTATATTGTTGGAACGGCATTATGGTATTCAGAAAACATAGCAGTTAGTAATTGGACACGTATTGCAGTCCCATTTACTTACACAAGCTTGGATAATCCTGAATATATTCTTATCTCTGTTACATCATCGAGTAATCAGTTGGCGGGAGCAGAAAACTCAACAATGTGGGTTGACGATTTCCTTTGCATTTATAATGACGCTTCTATCAGTAAAAATAATATCACAAATAATGAAATTGAAACATATTCTTTTAATAATACTTTGATTGTTAATTTACTTAACAATTACAACCCCGATGCAGAATTATATCTGTATTCAGTTTCAGGACAGATGTTGGGATACTACAAACTTGACAACCCAAATAATAAAATACAGTTATCTGCTGAAAAAGGTGTTTATTTATATAATATTATTTCAGGAGGTAAAAGTTATAGCGGAAAGGTTTATATAGGCCAATAAGCTAATTTGAAATACCAGGCTTGGTTTTATCAAATTTTCCGGATGTTAATACCGGATGGTAAAGAGTTATATAGGCGGCTTGTTTTTTAGAGCCGCCTGTTTTATGTAATAAAAAAGATATATCTTTGTAAAAAAATAGCTGATGAATTTTAAGGTGCCTTTTTTAAGATTAGTTACTGCTTTGTTTTTCATGGTATATTCTACAGTGGCATTCTCACAGTTTTGTGTAATTAAAGGCAGAATAACAGATCAGGATACAAAGAAACCGGTTCCGTTTGTAAATATCGGATTAAAAAATACTCCGGTAGGAACAACTTCTGATATTGACGGCGATTATGAATTTCAGGTTTTGAAAGGTAATTATATTCTGGTGTTTTCATCAATAGAATATGAAAAATATCAAAAAAATATTACCATTACAGAAAAAGATAAAGCGATTATTATTGATGTAGCATTGAAACCTGAAGTCCACACACTTAACGGCGTAGTTGTTTCTTCTGCAAAATTTAATCAGAAAACAGAAGAATCTGTTAATTCCGTGGATATTCTTAAACCCAAATTAATTGAAAGTAAAAGCTCCGAAACTCTTGACAAAATTGTTGAACAAGTTCCGGGTGTCGCAATTGTCGACAATGAACCACAGTTTAGAGGAGGAAGCGGTTACAGTTCCGGTCTCGGAAGCCGTGTTATGATTCTTATTGATGAAATGCCTATTTTAAGAGCAGATGCTCAAAGACCGGTATGGAATTTTCTTCCTGTTGAAATTGTTGATCAGATAGAAGTATTAAAAGGTGCATCATCTGTACTCTTCGGATCATCTGCACTGAATGGTGCAATTAATATCCGAACAAAATATCCAAAAATAGAACCGGAAACTAAAGCAGAACTTCATAGCGGTATTTACAGTGTTCCACAAAATCGTTATAAAAAAGTATGGGATGGTTTCAACCCTTTCACAATGGGATTCAGTATATCACACGCAAGAGCAATTAAAAATTTCGACCTTGTTGTTGGTGGAAATATAGTTTCCGATCAGGGTTACCTTGCAACTCCTCCGCACAACCCCGATGAACCTTCAAAAAATACTGCAGAATTTAATAAACAATACAGGATTAATTTCAATACCAGATTCAGATCAAGGCTTGTTGAAAATCTTACTTACGGGCTTAACGGAAATTTTATGAAGTCGAAAAGCTCAGAAACATATATATGGTTTGATTCCGACAGCAATATGTACCGCGCTTACCCCGGAGCTTATACCGATTTCAATGATTTTCTATTCTATGTTGATCCTTATATTAAATATTATTCACCAAAAGGAACCTCGCATACTCTTAAGAATCGTATTTTCTATGCTAACAGCAGCGCAACTAATAACCAGTCATCAAGAGCTACAATGATATTTAATGAATATCAGGTTCAACATAAATTTAAAAAGGCAGGAAACCTTTTAATGACCGCTGGACTGATGAACACATATTCTATTTCATTTAGTGAAATATTTTCAGGAGTTGTTGGACAGGAAGGAACAAAAAGCTCCGAAAATGCTGCAATATATATGCAGTTGGAAAAGAAATTTTTTAACAAATTAAGTCTTCTGGCCGGAGCCAGATATGAGTATTTTAATGTTGACAGTTATACCGAAAGCCGTCCTGTTTTTAGAGCCGGAATAAATTATCAGCTTCTTAAAGGAACATTTATAAGAGTATCTTATGGAGAAGGATTCCGGTTTCCAAGTATTGCCGAAAGATATATTGCCACTTTTGCAGGTAATTTCGGAATTTACCCTAATCCAAACCTTCAGGCAGAAACAAGCCAATCGTATGAACTCGGAATAAAACAATTGTTTAAATTCGGAAGATTTGTCGGTATGCTTGATCTTGCAGGATTCTGGCAGGAATATCAGAATTATATTGAATTTAATGCTCAGTTATGGGGCGATCATAATGATGTTACAAAAGATCTTGGATATAAATTTCTCAACACAGGAAGAGCCAGAGTAAGAGGTGCTGAAATTTCACTTATGGGTGACGGTTTTATTACTAAAAACATTCAATTGACTGTGCTTACCGGTTATACATACAGCTTACCTCAGGCTGTTGATCCTCACGAAGTTTACTATTCTGACCCAAAGCTTCCTTATGTTACTTTTAACTATGTTAGCACTTCTTCCGACACTACCAACAATATTCTGAAGTATCGTATGCAACACCTTGCAAAATTTGATGCTGAAGTTACCCGCAAGGGAATATTTGTCGGATTTACCGCAAACTACTATGGTTTCATGCAAAATATTGATCAGCTTTTCTATAATTTTGACAGGCCCGGATTTTTCCCTACAGGCATTGTTAAATACAGAAAAGAACATAATAGTGGCGATATTGTGCTTTCGGCCAGAGCCGGAGTTAATCTTTGGAACCATTTTAAATTCTCACTTATTGTTAATAATCTGCTGAATACTGAATATTCAATTCGTCCGCTAAAAGCAGAAGCTCCAAGAACAATTGCAATTCAGGTTTCATATAAAGGATAATAAAATGAAAAAGAATATTATTATTTTGTTAGTGCCGGCTGTTTTTGCTTTAATGATATCATCATGCAAAAAGAAAGACCCAACACCATTACCGGAGCATGAAACATTTTATCAATGTGACCTGAATCTTACAAACGGATGCTTAAGCAACTGGGTTTATAAATATCCTGAAAGTGCACCAAGTGATACTTTTCTGGAAGTTTACGGTGATTTTCTGAGTACACTTAATGAATTATCTATTTTGCCTCCGCAAATTACAATGAATCCGGTTAAAACTGTATATAAAACCGATGATTATGTTGTTGGACCTTACGGAGCCAAAATGATCTCAAAAAATCTTGTTTTAAATACAACACAAGAGATTTTTATTCCGGGAATGATTGGCTCTACTGTACTTGATATTCCAAATCAAACCATTCATATAGGCAAACCATTTACTCAAAAACCTGTTGCCTTTCAGGGATATTACAAATATTATCCGGCAAACGGAGATTCGGGACTGCTAATGGCATTACTCACTAAATTCAATACTGCTCTTGCAAAAAGAGATACTATCGCCTATGCAAAAATGATAATTAAAAATACCGTCAATACATATACTCATTTCGAACTCAATCTTAACTACTGGGATAATACAGCAACTCCCGATTCTATTTCATTATTAATGGTATCGAGTGCCGGAATTAATCTTCAGGATCTTTTTCATTGTACCGGTCAGCCGGGAAGCACAATGTTTGTTGATGAGATTTCCTACAAAATGAATCCTTAACAAAAAAAATTAAATAATATAATCCCTGATTTATTGATATAAATTGGGGATTTTTTATGTTTCTTATTTATTAATATTAATTTTGAATCTAAATTTATAAACTGCGTCATGTGGCGATTTCTAACAAGAATAATTTTAAGATACAGAATAGTTAACCTCGTTGTTATTTTTCTGCTAACTGCTTTTATGGGTTATAAAGCTCTTAATGTAAAGCTTTCTTATGAATTTGTTGAAATGCTGCCTACATCAGATACTACACTCATGGAATATCACGACTTTAAAAAAATGTTCGGTGAAGACGGAAGTGTAATGTTTGTTGCAATACAGGATAGTAATATCTTTAATCTTAGCGAATTCAACGATTTTTATGATCTTACTTATCAGATTAAATCTATTGAAGGTGTTAAAGATATGGTTTCAATTGCCAGGATGTTCTTTCTCACAAGAAATGACAGTTTGAAAAAATTTGATTTCAAGCCGGTAATTGAAAAAAAGCCTACAACTCAGGCAGAGCTCGACAGTATTAAAAATATCATCTACTCATTGAAATTTTACGATGGACTTTTGTTCAACAAAAAAGAGAATGTTTCATTGCTGATGATAACTCTGGATAAGAAAAAAATCAATTCAGAAAAAAGATTCAAGCTTATTGCAGATATTAAATCTAAAACTGAGGCATTTTCTCAAAAATACAATACAAAGTTTCATTATTCAGGATTGCCGTATATAAGAACAGTTACATCAAAGATAATTAAAAACGAACTGGTGCTTTTTACTCTTCTTGCACTTCTGGTTGTGGGTATTATTTTGTTTTTGTACTACAGGTCATTTAAGGCTGTTTTTGTTACACTTCTGGTAGTAATAATTTGTGTTATCTGGGTTCTTGGAACTGTTTCGATATTTGGCTTTGAAATAACAATACTTACCGGAATTATTCCTCCTTTGATTATTATTATCTGTACGGAAAACTGCATTTTCCTTATCAACAAATATCATTTCGAATACAAGCATCATAAAAACAAAGTTAAAGCTCTGTCGCGTATTGTGCAAAGAGTAGGATTTGCAACTTTGCTTACAAATGCTACGGCTGCTACAGGTTTTGCTGCCTTTATCATTACCCAGAACAAATTGCTTTCTGAATTCGGACTTGTAGCCTCACTTAATATTCTGGCTCTATATATTATATCGCTATTTCTTGTACCGATACTATTCAGCTTTTTCCCGCCGCCAACTCTAAAACAGGTAAAACATCTCGACAATAAACTTACAAATGTTATTGTACGAAAAATTGTTTATACAGTTGAAAACAGAAGAAAACTGATATATATTATTTCGGTCGTTGTTCTTGTTGCAGGAATATTTGGAATAACAAGGTTAAAAGTAACAGGACGAATGGTTGACGATATAGGTAAAAATACAGAGCTTTATCAGGATTTATTATTTCTTGAAAAAAACTTCAAAGGTGTTATGCCTCTTGAAATAAGCATCGACACTAAAAAGAAAAAAGGGGTGATGTCGTTATCCACTCTTAAAAAGATTGACAGGCTTCAGGACTCACTTGCAAATTATCCGGAGCTTTCACGGCCTTTATCGGTTGTGGAAGTTGTAAAGTTTGCCAAACAGGCTTTTTACAACGGAGATTCCGCAATGTATTGTCTTCCTAATGGTAATGAGATGGTATTCATGGTGGATTATATTCCCAAATACGGTAAAGGGAAGAAAACCATCGCAAATTCATTTATTGATTCAAATCTTCAGGTAACCCGAATAAGTGTGCAGATGGCAAATATAGGAACACGTGATATTCAAAGGATAAAAGATGATTTAAAGCCTAAAATCGATTCAATTTTCAACCCCAAAAAATACAAAGTAAATATTACAGGGACATCTGTTGTGTTTTTAAAAGGAACAGATTTTCTTGTAAATAACCTGCGTACAAGTTTAATATTTGCAATCATCATAATTGCAATTATAATCACATTCCTTTTTACATCTGCCAGAATTGTAATTATTTCGCTTGTGCCCAATATTTTGCCACAAATTATTACTGCCGGAATGATGGGTTATCTCGGTATTTCAATAAAACCGTCAACTATACTGATATTCAGTATTGCGCTTGGAATTTCGATAGATAATGCCATACTGTATCTTTCACGTTATAGGCAACAACTATCTTTAAGAAAATGGAATATACATGAATGTGTAATAGCGGCGCTCAAAGAGACATCATTCAGTATGATATATTCTTCATCAGTGCTGTTTCTGGGATTTTCAATATTTTCCTTCTCATCATTTGGTGGAACACAGTCAATGGGATATTTAATCTCATTTACATTATTTGTTGCCATGTTTTGTAACTTGTTTTTACTTCCATCGTTATTATTAACGTTTGGTAAGAAGGGAACACCAAAATCTTTTAAAAAACCTGTTTTAGAAATATTAGAAGAAGATAAAAAGGATATAAGTCAGGAAGAACTTAATTTAAAAAATGAATAAAATGAAAGGTATCATTTTGGCTGGCGGCTCCGGAACACGTCTCCATCCTTTAACATTAGCAGTAAGTAAACAGCTGATGCCGATTTATGATAAACCAATGATATATTACCCGCTTTCGGTACTAATGATGGCTGGGATAAATGATATTCTTATTATTTCTACTCCACATGATCTTCCTCATTTTGAAAGGCTGCTGGGAGACGGAAAAAACCTGGGTTGCAATTTTTCATATATGGTACAGCAAGTACCGAACGGACTGGCTCAGGCATTTGTTTTAGGTAAAGAGTTTATTGGAAATGATAAAGTATGTCTTATTTTGGGCGATAATATTTTTTACGGTTCCGGTTTATCAAAAGTACTTCAGGAAAACAATAATCCTGATGGCGGAGTTGTATTTGCTTACCATGTTTCTGACCCTGAACGATACGGAGTTGTTGAATTTGATAAAAATCATAAAGTAGTTTCTATTGAAGAAAAACCAAAAGCTCCAAAATCTAATTATGCTGTTCCAGGTTTATATTTCTATGATAACTCAGTTGTTGAAATTGCAAAAAATATCAAACCTAGTATAAGGGGCGAATATGAGATTACTGATATTAATAAATATTATCTTGAACAGAAAAAACTTGAAGTGGCTATACTTACCAGAGGAACTGCATGGCTCGATACAGGAACTTTCAGCTCATTACTTCAGGCATCACAATTTGTTCAGGTAATTGAAGATAGGCAAGGACTTAAAGTCGGGTGTATTGAAGAAGTTGCTTACCGTATGGGTTTTATTGATAAGGAACAGCTTAATAAGCTTGCACAGCCGCTATTAAAAAGCGGGTATGGCGAATATCTTTTAAAAATTGTTGAATAATAAAATATTAATATAATTATAGAAAAATGAGAACAATTCTAATTACAGGTGGGTCGGGCTTTGTAGGTAGCGGATTGGCAGAAAAGATGATATCCGACCCTGAAAATTTTGTTGTTATTGTTGATGACCTTAGCACAGGAGATATTTCAAAGCTTCCCAAAATGCCTCGGGATAACTGGCGATTTATTAAATGTGATGTGAACAACTACCGCGATATTTCAGAGGTGATGCATACTTTCAGATTTGACTATGTATTTCACTATGCTGCGGTTGTGGGTGTTCATCGTACACAAATGCATCCTGTAAGTGTTCTTAAAGATATTCAGGGTATTGAAAACATTTTAAATCTTAGTAAAAACTCTTACGTTAAAAGAGTATATTTTTCATCATCATCAGAAGTTTATGGGGAGCCGGTAGAATTACCCCAGAACGAAATCACTACTCCTCTTAACTCAAGAGTTCCTTACGCTGTTGTTAAAAATGTGGGCGAATCATATTTACGTTCATATAAAAAAGAATTCGACCTGGATTACACTATTTTCAGGTTTTTTAATACTTACGGACCAAAGCAAAGTAAAGACTTTGTTATGTCACGGTTTATATCAATGGCATTAAAAGATCAAAATATCAGTATTTACGGGGATGGAATGCAATCAAGGACATTTTGCTATATTCAGGATAATGTTGATGCTTGTTATAATAATTTTATGAATGCTGTTAATAAGATAAACATTAAAAATGAGGTAATTAATATAGGAAGTGATTTTGAGCTTTCAATTCTCGAGCTTGCCGAAAAGATCATACAAATAACAAACTCAAAGTCGAAAATAGTTTTCAAACCACCTTTAGAAGAAGGAGATATGCAGCGGCGTTTCCCCGACATTACCAAGATGCGTAAACTTTTAAACCGCGAATTGTTACCAATAGATGAAGGGATTAAAGCGATACTTGAAAACCCGCATTTTTTGAAGTAATATAATAGGGAAGGATCTAAAAATACGAGAGCCCGTGAATTTATTCACGGGCTCTCGTTCTTTTTCCAAAAATAATAATCATGCGACCTTAGGCTTTCTTACAGGATGTTTACGGTCGCTTTTACGAACACCTCCGGCTTTACCGAATTCAATACTGTCGGAGCCGAATTTTGCTTCAATACCCCTGAAAAAGCGGAGTGACATCTCCCTTAGTTCAGTCTCTGTCTTAAGAAATTCTATTTTCTTTGCCTCAGCATCAGCCTGTGCTTCGTTGTAAATTTCAAGCTGTTTTTCTGATTCGATAATTTTTCCTGACTTCTGACACTTTCGTGTTTTAGCGCGGCACAAATTTTTAATTAATTT
>CAZELC010000031.1:0-14997 GCA_964512865.1 uncultured Bacteroidales bacterium | reverse complement strand
ACAATAATCACATCATTTGATTTTCCATACCAGATCAATCCATCCATAATAATAAACTTGTTTTATTCTTTAACTAACTTTTTGACCGTAGCAGAATTGCCATTGGTAACTTTTATAATATACATACCTGCGGCTAGTTTTCCAAGGTCCATGTTTACCGACTCTTCAGTAACTGATTGCTGAACCAAAAGTTGACCTTCCATATTATAGATATAAAGACTAGTAATTTCCGAAGCAGAGCGCGATAAACCAGTAACGGTAAGTCTGTTATTAACTGGATTCGGGAACATCTGTACATTTTCGAGATTGTTCGTCATAGTCTGAATACCTGCATTTGCAAGTGTATGTCTTCTGAAAAAGTTCCATACTTCTGCAATTTCAGTAAGATCATTAACAGGCTGGTAAAGAACCGTATGGTCCATTCCTGTGATTTTATAGAACCAAACATCTGCATCGCTGTCAGAGCCAGAGTATTTGAAACTTTCTACTGTTATTCCGTCACTTACAACATCAGGAAATGAATATGTTGCAGGAACTAAATTACATCCATTTTTATTAACCCAAAATTTTACAAGTGTATCAGCATCCATTCCGTACATATTTCCTGAATAATAAACAGTTGAATCTGCAGTACCATGAAAGTGAGCTATTGGCACATGGCGACCTGGGTTGAAAGTTGTAATACCGCTACCAATTGTTCCCGACATTGAAGCAAAAGCAGCAATTCTGTAATTTGATTGTAGTGCCATTCTTTCAGTCATGAAACCACCCATTGAAAAACCACAAAGATAAATACGGCTGCGGTCAATAGAATAATTTACAATCGCAGAATCCATAATGGCATTAATGAAACCAATATCATTTACACTTGAATTAGGATAATAACCATAAGCTCCGGCACCGGAATTCCAGGCAGATTGACCCATTAAAGCATCCGTAACAGCCTGTGGAAAAATGCAAATGATATTTGCAGTATCGGCAATATGGCTGAAACCAATTCCTGAAAAATTAGTCATATTATCGCCAAGACCATGCAACGCAATAATTAGAGAAGCCGGCACCGCAGGATTGTAGTTTCCTGACTGATAAACTCTGTAATTTCTTGTAATACCACCATAAGTCATTGTTTTGTTTGTCCATAATGCATTAGCATTAATTACCAATGACAGGCTAAAAATTGCAAATACGAATAATGATTTTCTCATTTTAATAAATTTATATTATTATTATCCTTTAATTTTATTTGAAAAAACAGTAAATCATTGTTTTAATGATTTTGTTTCTTACAAATATATGAAGTTTTATCAGAAAGCTATATATGATAATAAAAAAATACCGAGATCTGACCAAAATTTAGCAAAGGCAGAGCGCCATGTTTTTTTAAAACTCCTGTAGTGGTTTGATTATCATTAATTTAATTAAATAGCGCTCGTGCTAAATAAAGCCAATGTGCTGATTAAAAAACATAGTTTTGTTGTGATTAATTTTGTTTTAGCAATTCTAAAAAATTACTGACAAGTAAGAATTGGCATTTGATAATCTTTCGAATTAACATTTTTGCCGTTATACTTATCTGTAAAAATTCATTAAAATACTTTATAGCTCCGCCATACTCTGAATTCTTTATCGTACAAAAATGCTCTTTCGTTTGCAAAAGAAAACGCAAAGGAATAATTCATAGGTGCATCTTTCGGAAGGTTGGTTGTTGCAGTGAGTGTTCCTTTTCTATTGAAAAATAATAACTTAATGTTATAATAATCAAGTAATACAAATTCGTAATTCTTTTTGCCAGTATAACAAACAGTTGTAGAGTTTATGTTTTCGCTTGTGATACTTCCAAAATCAAGCTTAATAGTACTAGTTTTAGTTGGCTTTTTTCTGGAATAGCATTTAAGTTCTCCTTTTTCGTTGTCATAAAAAACAACAAACTTTTTATCATAATCATAAGTTCCGACTGATTGAAAATCCGGTTGATTTTGTCCTTTTATTTCAATATTAACAGGATTTGGTTTATTATAAGAATTCAAATCGAATGAAATCCAGCCTTCTTCACCGGCACCATTTCCTTCAAATTTTTTTGAGGAAGGGTTGTACCATAAACCTCTGAAGTCAAATCCGGTTTCTGCCTGAAAGACATTATTTCCTGATGAGTTGAACCCTTCCATAGGAAAACTTGAATTTCCGGCAATAACTGTTATATAAAGCTGTTTAGCAGGATTCCAGGCCACTGCACTTCCATTACTTCCTCCTGTCTGAATAATGTTATAGCTGATATCATTAACTGCTGTTTCTTTTGGCTGAGAAAAGGATAGAAAACAAAATGATAATAAGGTTAGAAAACTAATTATTCTTATTGAAATGGCTATTTTTTTCATTTTTTACCGTTTTAAATTGTTAATAATGTTATTTACAAATATAAAATGATTAATAAAAGAAAGCAAGAAATAGTAAATCGACATTTGGAAATCCACAATGCGATCTTCTAATTTATACTTTTTTTAGTTCTAAATGAATTTCTATCGCAAAAGAATAATTATTTCAGTATGAATAAATGCTTTAGAATGTGTACTTAATACCAAATCCCATTGACATCAATGGTTTAATATAATAATCGCTTCCGTTAAGTAATTGTTGGTATTCCATTCCTCCTTGCCCCTGAATATAAAGATTCATTTTACTGAAGAATTTATGTTTTTTTGCCAACCGGAAATTTATACCGAAAGGAATATAAGGGCGAATTAGAATACTTGGATCTACACTGCCGAGTGTACTTTCGGGTTCTTTTTTTGAGGTATTTTCACCATTATCAATTTTTTCACCACCAATATTATAAACAATTCTTGCTTTGTATGAAATGTTGGTCAAAAGGTCTGAAGTTATTGCGTATCCGGTGTTTATGCCAACACCTGTAAATAAACTTACAATTTTATCCTGGTTGGTTCTGAATATATAAGAAATGTCCACACCAATCTCAGTCAGTCGCTCAGCAGTGCTAATGCTTTTAGTTTTAAGAGTATCTGAAATAATTACAGCATTTGGTGAGATAAAGGTTTCTCCTGCGTAAGGAAATGTTTCTGAGTAATTTGTTAGGTTTCTTATACCATGTGTATAACTTAATGCGATTCTGAATTCCTGTTTTCTGTTATAATCACCTAAATTTTTGCAATATGGCGATAATCCGACACCAATATTTATTTGTGAGACATTCATCATGCTTCCCATATTATAATAATCATTTTTGTGGTGCATATTATTCATACCGAAATTCTGAAAATCAGTATGGTAAGAGTTTTCCGATCCAAACAACTCATCCTGAATAGAATATTTGTTTGCATTGAGATAAATAGAATTTATTTTCAAACATCCTTTTTTTTCAGATGTATTATTGTTTTCGGTTTTTGACTGCCCGAATCCTGCAAAAGAAGCCAATAAAAGGCTGACAATTATTAAATTTCTCATTTTACTAATTTTATGTAGAGTTTATTATTAATTAATTTATTGGAAGCAAAACGTTAAGCCGGTGATATTATTGTAAAAAATATTTTGAAATTGCATTAAAGACATTATTTCAAGGAGTTTGATTGATTACACCTCCATTTAGCGTTTGTGTAGAAAAATTTACAAAGAAATCATACCCTGAAATATCAATGATTGCATTATCCGCAGTAAATACCGAATTTGCTGCTTTAATTCCGCTTATCTGAAGTCTTTGACTAGTGTTAACAACAGTGAAATCAGAATACCACATAACATTTGAATAAAATGTGCTTGGTGCAAGATAGCCATAAATCCATACTCCCATAGGGTCAACTGAAAGTCCTCCAAATTCCATCATTGGAGAGCTTGTCCAAATATTATCATCGCAATGATTAATGGTATTTCCTACAATATTACCATGAGCAAGATTTCCCCCGCAAACATAATTAACCTGTCCGTAAAGGCTTGTTTGAATTATTGCGGCTCTGCAATCAACAATAGAATTATCTGAAATCATCCAGTTGCCACTTACATTTAATATTGCAGTTCTGCAATAATTGAAAAAGTTATTACTTATCAATCCATATTCGGCATAATTGGAAGTCGCAACACCCATCCAGCATTTATCGAACCTGCAATCGCTGACTTTTACATTATGTTCTCTATAATCTGTGCCTGCAGCATAATCATTAATATAAACTGCCGTTGACAAAAAACCTAGAAAACTGCAATTTTTGATAGAGGATTTAAATACTTTTGAAAAAATAATTGCAGAGTTGTCAGCAATAAAACTTCCATTATAAGCTGCTGCCCCGATATTGCTTTCAAAAGCAAGGTTTTCTATGCTAATATTCTGAACTCCTGTCATACTAAAGGTTTTAATCATAGGCTCGCTCCCACCGACGTATTTTATTTTTGTTGCAACGGGATCGCCTACGCCGTGTAAAACCTTGTTTGATGATGTAATATTAATTGTATTATTGATATAATATTTTCCGGGGGCAAAAGTAACAACATCATGATTAGTGATAGCATCGGAAATATTATTATAATCTGTGACTCCGCTCATATCGCCACTTGGTTTTACAGTATAAGGAGATAATACTGAAAGAATGCTGTCAATTCTCGGGTCGGAGGTTTTTGATGATGTTCCTGAATGTAAAGAATATGGAACGCTTAGAAGTTGGCTTGTTCCTGTTAATGTGTAATCGCTGCCCCCATTGACATCCGTTTCAACTTTCAGGAAATATAAAGTATCGCCCCAGTGGATGCTGTCGAAATTACCGGAAAGAATATTTCCTCCTCCAATTTCCAGGCTTATTAAACCAGCGTTAGAAGACATAACTGTGTGATTTTCTGTATATTTAGACACACCTGATTCGTTGCCTTCTATTATACTTATTCTGAAACCTACATTATGATTTGCTATGACATTGCCTGATGCATCACGCACCACAGCCTGATATTTGAATTTTTTGGGACTCTGTGCGTTTACAAAATAAACTGAAAGTAAAAGGAAAATTACAATAGCATTTTTCATTTTATTTGTTTTTCTGGACTTTGAAAATTTTCAAATTCTTGTTTTCTGATGTAAAGAATTTAATTAAATAAACACCATAAGATAAAGAAGACATGTCAATTACATTTAAATTATCTGTGAACATACCTGAAATTGTTTTTTTCCCATTCATGTCGAAAATTATGAAGAATATCTTTTTTTCTTCTCCTTCATTTTTTACTGTCAGCTGCTCAATAACCGGATTTGGGTAAACAATAATTGAGTATTCTGGTTCAATATCTTCAATAGATAAAATAATTAGGCCCGGCTGGTGAAATCCCTGAGTAAGAATGTTTTGAGTTGTGTAATAAGTTTCAACAGAAGGCTCACCTACTGTCCACTCAACAGAACTATTTGTGTCTTTGCAAATTCCTCCCTGAGTTGCAATAACTGTTTGTGAAATTACTCCGTTTGAAATGAGAAACAGAAGCGACAATTCCAAAATAAAAAATCTCATAACCATTTATAAATTATGTTCAAATTTATGAAAATAAAACTAATCTTCAAAAAAAAGGTTGTTTTTACTCAATAATAAATCAGCGTATTATTACATAGGAAGGTCTTTGCTTTATTGGTTCGTCAAGCATAATAATTATATAAGGCCAGGAATTTTTTGAATACAAACCATCAATTATTGTTGTATAAGATGTCGGATAAAAAAGAACATTATATAAATTAAACACATTTGTTTGGTAGTTTACATTTTCAGGGAATGCTTTCTTTGTAGGGTTAACTAATACTCCATTGATATAAAGAAGTCCTGAAAATGATATATTTGGCATAAATGTAAATGGCTTATCATGGTCAAATAAACGATTATTGTTAAATTTTACCAGCATAGCAACTGGCTTTTTATATTGTGTTTCACCTTCTTCATTTAAATAGCTGTATGAATTATCGGAATAAAAAATCAATCCCAGATTATCGTAAATAAAATAGTAATTGATGTATTTTACAGGATAACTTCTTGGCTCTTCATTTCTGTTATGCGGATATTCTGTTAATGAGGATTTATTTTCATCTCTTTTTATTCTGTCAGGTTCACCAAAATACTTTTGAATATTTTTTAAATCGGAAATATTTAGGATTTCGTTATCAACCAACACTGTACTGTCAACAGTATTAATATTAATGATTGGTTTAGAAGCTTCTACTGCCATCGCATTTAAATCAGAATCTGTTTCTTTCAATCGGTAATATATTCCCGGGTTTCTTGATTGTGAAAAAGAATCCGTATCTTCAGGTTTAATAGTCCATTTAATCAGTAATCCTTCCGCTTTTGCATATTTACCTTTTAAGAAATGGTTATCCGATGAAATATCTACTCCCAAAATAGTCGGAATTTTAGTATTCGTAACCAAACCTTTGATAATGACAAATTTCCCGACATAACTGTCAAGTTGGCTTTTGTCAGTAATTACAGGAATGGTTTGAGATCTGCAAATAATTGACAGGATAAACAAAATCGCAAAACAAATCATTTTCATAATTAACAGTTTAGTTTCTCAAAATTAAGAATAATTCAATTGAAAAGGGAAATACAATTACGTCATATTATAATTATTAATTTTAGTTTACAATGTAAACTATTTATTAAAAAAATTACCTTTGCAGAAGATTATTTACTTCGTATTATGGAGAAGCCATTTGGGAGGATGCTTTCATTGATAAGCAAAAGTTATCTTCATTCATTAAACTTTAAACTTTCTGATCTTGGAATTAACAGAAACTATTATGCACTGGTTTTGATTGATAATGCTAATGGTGATATAACCCAGCAGGAACTCGCTTCTCTTCTTGAAATAGACAAAGTAACCATGTTGCGCAGCATAAATTACCTTTCGTCTAATGGTCTTGTTGAAAGAGTCAGAAGCAATACCGACAAAAGAAAATACTGCCTTGTTCTTACAAAAAAAGCAAAGCAATCGCTACCAAAGATTAAAGCTGCAATTCATGAGCTTAATAATCTGGCTTTAAAAGGTCTCACTCATTCTCAGATAGAAGAGCTTAAAAATGCTTTATCAATAATTAAAAATAACTTAGAAGAAAAAAGAAATTAAATATGAACTCTCGTACACTTTTAATTGTATTATCATTTATTATGATTTTCTCAGCCTGTAAGAACAAAAGTGCTGATAAAAATGGTGCAAAAAAAAATCCTCCTGTTCCGGTTGAGATAATTATAGCAGGCAATTCTGACTTTGCATCAAATATTGAGGTAAACGGAACCGTTCTCTCTGAGGAAATGGTTGAATTGAGGCCGGAGTCAAGTGGCAGGCTGACTTATCTTAACATACCTGACGGTGCAGAAGTTAAAGCTGGAACCACACTTGCAAAAGTAAATGATGCTGACCTTCAGGCACAGCTTCAGCAACAGAAAGTGCAGTTAGAACTTGCGCAAAAAACTGAGCAGAGACTTAAAAAACTTCTTGCAGTAAATGGCGTTGATCAGGCAACTTATGATGCAGCCTTGAGTCAGGTAAACCTTTATGATGCAAATATTAAGGTGATAAATGCTCAGATTGATAAAACAGTGATAAAAGCTCCATTTTCAGGAAGATTAGGTCTTCGCCTTGTCAGTGAAGGTGCGTATGTAACGTCCTCCACAGTAATAGGAACATTACAGCAAACCGAAAAGGTGAAAATTGACTTCACTGTTCCGGAAACATATAAAGGGTTGATTGAAATTGGAAAACAGGTCAAGTTAATGATGTCAGGATTTGATGGTGAAATTACAGCAACAATTTCAGCCATTGAACCACAGATAAGCACTTCTACAAGAAATATTAAAGTCAGAGCTCGCCCGGATGGAGGTAAACTTATTCCCGGTTCATTTGTAAAAGTTCTTCTCGATAATGAAATTAAAGGCGTTGTTGTGCCCACCAATGCTATTATTCCTGATGCATTCTCCAATCAGCTTATAATAATAAAAAAGGGAAAGGTGGTCTTTAAAAATGTTGAAACAGGTGTCAGAACTGCTAATGTAGTTGAAATAACAAACGGAATTGAACCCGGTGACAGCGTGATAATCAGCGGAGTGTTGTTCGTCAGACCAAATTCAAAAATTAAGGTCAAAGCGGTAAAAAGTATGGATAAAATCATAAATGCTAAGCAATAACACAAAAATAAGATAGATAAAAATGAATATTTCGGAACTTTCAATACGTAAGCCTGTACTTGCTATAGTGATGAATCTTTTTGTGATTCTTTTCGGTGTTATTGGCTATTCATTTCTTGGTGTAAGGGAATATCCCGCAATCGACCCGCCCATCATTACTGTAAGCACAACATATACGGGTGCCAATGCTGACATCATCGAAAGTCAGATTACCGAACCTCTTGAAAAGTCAATTAACGGAATTCCTGGAATCAGAACAATTTCATCTACAAGCTCAATAGGAAGAAGTAATATTAGTGTTGAATTCAATATTAGCGCCGACCTTGAGTCAGCAGCTAATGATGTGAGAGATAAAGTCAGTCAGGCTTTAAGGAATCTTCCTCAGGATATTGATGCTCCACCTGTCGTTACTAAGTCGGATGCCAATAGTGATTTTATTATTCTACTTGCAGTTCAGAGTCCAAGTAAAGGTTTACTTGAGTTAAGTGATTATGCTGAAAATGTGCTTCTTAATAAATTTCAAACGATACCTGAAGTTAGTGCCGTAAATATAGTAGGACAAAAGCGGCCTTCAATGCGTTTATGGCTTGATCCTGATAAGATGAGTGCATACAACATCGCTTTTAATGATATCACCAATGTCATTAATATGGAAAATGTCGAGATACCTTCTGGAAAGCTTTACGGAAATAAAACGGAAATGATTATCAGGGCGCTTGGAAATCTATCAACTGAAAAGGAATTCAGCGATCTTATTTTGCGTGAAGATGAAAATGGTATCGTCAGGCTTGGCGATGTTGCAAAAGTGGAGCTTGGCCCTGAACAATATGAACAAAGCTGGAAGCTTAACGGTGTCAGCGCAGTAGGACTTGCAATAATACCACAACCGGGAGCTAATTACATCAATATTTCAGATGAATTCAACAAAAGACTTGAAGAAATAAAAAAGTCGCAGAAAAACGATATAAGTTTTACAACGCTAATCGATAATACAAGGACGGTCCGCCGTTCACTCAAGGAAGTTAGAGAAACATTATTTATTGCAATACTGCTTGTTATACTTGTTATTTTCTTTTTCTTCAGAAACTGGCTGATTGCGATACGTCCGCTTATTGACATTCCAATTTCACTGATTTTTACCTTTTTTATAATGTATATTGCCGGATTTTCGATTAATATTCTGACACTGCTTGCCATTATACTTGCCACCGGACTTGTGGTAGATGATGGAATAGTTGTTACCGAGAATATTTTCCGAAAGATTGAAAAAGGAATGGCTGTTAAAAAGGCTGCAATTGAAGGAAGTAAAGAAATTTTCTTTGTGGTGATTTCAACCTCAGTCACTTTGGCGATTGTTTTTCTCCCGGTGCTTTTCCTTCAGGGATTTGTGGGAAGTTTATTCCGTGAATTCGGTGTTGTGCTTGCCTGTGCAGTTCTCGTCTCCGCATTTGTTTCTCTTACAATAACTCCTGTTTTAAATGTTTACTTAAATAAGAAATCAGGTCAGCACGGAAATTTCTACAATAAAACTGAGCCATTTTTCAGCGGTATGGAGAATGGTTATAAAAAACTGATTGAGAAATTTATTAATTATAGAATTACTGCCTGGCTGATAGTAATTGTATGTATAGTTGTTGTTTTTATTATTGGATATAACCTTCAAAGTGAAATAGCTCCAGTCGAGGATAAAAGCAATGTGAGAATTCAGATATCTGCACCAGAAGGTGCCAGCTACGGATATATGATAAATGAAGGCGAAAAGATTGGAAACTTTCTTATTGACTCAGTTCAGGAAAGAGACTTTTCTTTTATTTCAATTCCCGGATACAGCAGTACGGGCGTAAACAGCGGTATGGGAAGGATTGGTCTTGTGCCTGCTGCTGAAAGGGAAAAAAGCCAAAGCAAAATAGTTATTGAGCTTAACAAGAAACTTGCACGTTTCAATAATGTTCGTGTATTCACAATTGAAGAGCAAACAATTTCTGTCGGTCTGTCATCACGAGGTTCTTTGCCCGTTCAGTTTGTTATTCAAAATCTTGATTTTGAAAAGCTAAGATCTGTAATACCTAAATTTCTGGAAGAAGCCAGAAATGATAAAACTTTTCAGAATGTTGACGTGAACCTTAAATTTAATAAACCGGAAGTTGATATTATTATTGACAGGATTAAAGCAAGGGAGTTCGGTCTTACCGTAAGTGATATTGCAAATGTAATCCAGAGTGCTTTTGGTGGCAGACGTCTCGCCTATTTCATTATGAATGGGAAACAATATCAGGTAATTAGTCAGGTTGCTTTAAAAGACAGGCAGGAACCGGTTGATATTAACAACTTGTATGTAAGAAATAATAAAGGAAACAATATTTCCATTGCTTCCGTCACAAAGCTTGTTTCAAATGCTAATCCGCCATCTTTGTATCATTTCAACAGATATAAATCTGCTACTGTTTCTGCTTCACTTGCTGAAGGAAAAACCATTGGCGATGGTGTAAAAGCAATGCAGGCAATTGCAGATAAACTTCTGGATGAAAGTTTCGAGACTTCCTTAAGCGGACCATCAAGAGATTATTCGGAGAGTTCTTCAAATACGGCATTTGCCTTTATTCTGGCGCTTGTTCTGATTTACCTTGTACTTGCAGCTCAATTCGGCAGCTTTAAAGATCCAATAACAATTATGCTGACAGTTCCACTGGCAATAGCCGGTGCATTTTTAAGTCTTTGGATATTTGGCCAGACCTTAAATATATTTTCCGAAATAGGAATGATAATGCTTATAGGGCTTGTGACAAAAAATGGGATACTAATTGTCGAATTTGCTAACAAAAAAAGAGAAGAAGGATTACCAAAAAGACAAGCAGTTGTTGAAGCGGCAACTCAGAGGTTACGTCCTATTCTTATGACAAGTCTTGCAACTTCTCTTGGCGCCTTGCCAATTGCATTAAGTCTGGGTTCTGCCGCCTCGAGCCGTGTTCCGTTGGGAATTGTTGTTGTCGGCGGAATATTGTTTTCTCTTATTCTTACTCTTTTTGTGATACCTGCCGTATATACTTACATATCGGGTAACCATCTGAAAAAAGATATTGATGAAGACGCCGGCAATATAGTTTCATAATTTAACAGAAATTCAAAATGAAAAGGTTAATTGTTTTATTTGTTTTTATTGCACCGTTTATTACCAATGCGCAGGTGAAACTTTCTTTGATGAATGCCATTGATACTGCACTGCAAAAAAATTATGATATCCGAATTGCAAAAAACTATGTCAGCATATCAAAAATCAGCAATAATTATGGTATGGCTGGAGGTCTTCCATATATAAACGCTTCTGCTGGTGATAATTACTCTTATGAGAATGTGCAACAGAAATATAACGATGGAACGTCATCAAATATCAATGGTTTAGGAAGTAATTCTGCAAATGCAGGTATCTCTGCCAATATTGTTCTTTTTAATGGATTTAAAGTAATCGCAACAAAAAAGCGCCTTTCCTTTCTTCAAAAACAAAGCGAAATAGAATATAACGGGCAAATACAAAACACAATTGCTTCAGTAATGATTAAATATTACGATATTATCCGACAGCAAAGCTATCTCAAAATTATTGAAAGCATGCTTGATGTTTCAAAAAAGAAAATGGATATTGTAAATGAAAAGAAAAACGTAGGAATGGCAAACGGTGTGGATGTTTTGCAAGCTCAGACTGATTACAATACCGCCGAACAGAATATCACAGTTCAGCAACTCAAAGTAGAAGAAGTAAAGGCAGATCTGCTGCTGCTTATAAATGCAAAAACTGATATGAAATATACGGTGGATGACAGTATTGAAATTGACAACACTCTAATACTTGATTCAATTACCGGATGGTTAAAAAATAACCCACAGTACCTTTCGGCCGAACAACAAATAAGAATTAATGAACAAATAGCTAAAGAAACTGCCGCACAGAGATATCCGTCACTTAAACTTAATACAGCATATAGTTTTTCTCAGACTGACAATAATGCCGGATATACGCTGCTTAATCAGAGCTATGGACCTTCAGCCGGATTGACTTTGCAGGTGCCGATTTTTAACAGTTATGTTTTCAAAACCCAAAAAAAAGTCGCTGATATTAATGTTAACAATTCCAAACTACAGAAAGAAAGTCTTTTAAGTTCTCTTTCAACCATCGCGTTAAAGAAATATCTTGAATATAAAACAACACTTCAACAAATTGAATCACAAAAGAAAAATTTCGAATTGTCAAAAAAACTACTTGATTTGGTTCTTGAGAATTTTCAATACGGACAAGCTACCATTCTTGATGTTAAAGCAGCACAGAACAGTTACGAAATTGCTGCTTACCAGCTGATAAACTTTCAATATTCAGCAAAAACATGTGAAATAGAGCTTAAGCAACTTGTTTATCAGCTTTCGTACTGATTGTGATAATAATATAATTAATAACCTGTTTGGCTAGCATATTTCCTCTCAATTCGACATTCGCAACAGATAAGCTTTAGGCGTATCCTAATGTTTCGGTAAGGTAAAACAGGTAATTACTGTTATCCCTTCCAATCTTTTGATAAAAATTGTTTACTTTTTAACACTAAATTGTATTGATGCCTGATGTATTTTTTATTATTTTTGTTTTTAAATCATAATACATGAATATTTACCGCAATATATTCTTTGGTTTTTTTCTGATGCTATGCATTATGAATAGTGCACAGGCGCAAACATTTTATAAAACAGACACCACAAATAGCTTTAATAGAAACTCCACAATACTTAATAATAAAAGACTTGGATTTTCAGTTGATTTCGGTTTCGGCTTTTTTGCTGGCAACAATAATGCTTCCGGAACTTACACTTATGTCGCACCGTACTTAAGTTATATGGTAACTCCTAAATTTAAACTTGATGCCGGTGCAGTTATAAGTAATGGGTTTAACAGTTTTTATTATAACCAGCCTTGCTTAACTGGTTCAAATAATACAAATTACTTTTTGTTTGCCAGAGGAAATTACCTGCTAACGGATAAGGTAACTATTTCAGGAACATTTTATAAGGCATTCGGACCAACTAATGCATATTCCAGCGAAGCTGACAATAAAAAGATTTTCAATAATGCAGGAATGTCGGTCGGACTTGAATATAAAATTAATAAACGCATGGCCATTGGAGCTCAGGTAAGTGTTTCAAACGGCGGGGGTGGAAATTATTTCTTCCGCTCACAACCTGATAATTTTGGCGGTTTTTCTGTAGGAAGATGTAATAATAGTTTTATGGGTTGGTGATTCTCAATACTCAAATTAGGTTTCCTAATATTTTTTACATTATTTTTGGCAATAATATTATCATTTCATGATACCTGTCGGCGAAGACATCGGCAAACTGCCAATATTTTTTATTCTTGCCAGAGGACGTTCTGGTTCTACCCTGCTGCGCACAATGCTTGATGCAAATCCGGCAATTGCTATCCCCGAAGAATCAAGGTTTGTTCAGTATTTATATTACAAGTTCGGAAATATCAGAAAATTTGACAGAAAAACAATTATTAAGTTTTATAATGATATTATAACTTGCTACGAAACACCGGATTTCGAAAAAGAACTTCTCAAACATGAACTTCTCAAACATGAAAACACTGGCTGTTTTTCAAACCTTTGCAAAACGGCTTATCTTTGTATTAACTCGGTCTTTAACAAATCTGAAATAAAAATTATTGGCGATAAAAATCCGAGATATTCTTTTTTTGCTCCAACCCTTTTTAAAATTTTCCCGGATGCAAGATTTATCCATCTTACCAGAGATTATCGCGATAGCACACTTTCGTTTTATAAAGTAAAGGGAATGGGTTTCGAAAAGAAAAATGCAGCATTTCTTACTTTAAAATGGAAGTATTATAATAAACAGATACTAAAGTTCAAATCAAAAAATCCTGAATTGTTTTTTACTGTTAAATATGAAGATCTGGTAACAAATCCTGAAGGACAGCTGAAAGAAGTTTGTAACTTTTTAAAGATTGATTTTCATAAGGATATGTTGGAATATCATTCAGTCATTAATAAAGATAAAAAAATACTAAGCGGCGATAAGTTGGAAACTCTCCATCCAGGTTTATTGCAACCGATAAATAAAGACAAAATCGGCATCTGGAGATCAGAAATGTCCGAATCAGAAATAAAAATTTCAGATTTTTTTGCGGGCAAATATGCAGAATTATTAGGATACGAAAGGAAATTTAAGTCATTTAGAATGAATTACGTTCTTTCAAATCTCACTTCGGTTTTAACTGGATGGTTATCAGTTTACTCTAAGATATTATTTTACAAATCATCTTCCATAATGAGATTATTTTATAAACTTAAAAAATAATAAGTAAAATGAAGGTTTCTATAAAAGCGCAAAGAAATATCTTCCTTATAATAACAATTATTTTGTTTATTGGTTTTTTTTCATTAGTTATTTCACCTGTATGCTATAAAATAAAACCTTCTGCAAAAATATCCAAAGCACAAAAAGATACACTTATTAAGCTTGCAACTGAGGCAAGTTTAAATGGCGACCTGCCTGTTGCTGCCATTTTGATATACAAGAACAAAATAATCGGCACAGGATTTAATACAGTTCAAAAAGATTCAAATTCAACGGGACATGCCGAAATAAATGCGATTCAATCGGTATTTAAAAAGTTAGGATATTATGAATTTAAAAAACTTGACAGAGATTCACTCCTTTTAATTTCTACCTTTGAACCTTGCCTGATGTGTAAAGGTTATATCTGCAATTATGACATTAATAATGACGCGTTGTGCGGTTTAATTCGCCAAAGCATATTTTAAATGATTTAATGGTTTAT
>CAZELC010000030.1:0-15086 GCA_964512865.1 uncultured Bacteroidales bacterium | reverse complement strand
ATTAATTGCTCTACTTTGTAATACAATGAACTGTTTTGCTACTATACAAATATAGTAAATATTAAAGTAATACAAAGAAAAAACATCATTAATTTTAATCTGTTTTTAAACTAAAATGCTATTTTTGAATAATAAATTCCGCATCATTTTATGGCCGATAACCTGTATTTAAATATTGATTGTTTATTTTTCAATTCAATTGTTAATGGTCATCTTCGCCCCTTTCTGCCAATTTATGATTCAGATGATGAACTTAAAAAGCTTAATTCAATAACTCTGGAGCTTACAATAACAGATGGGCAAATAAAAGAATGGTGTACGGATAACATAATGCCTAAAGAAATTCTTGAAAAATTTAATGTAACCGCTGATGATATTGCTGAGTTTTACAAAGAGTCGGATAACGAAATTACTATTAGACTTTCCAAACCCGAAGATTATCTTGAGCCCTTAATTGATCTTGATATACCTCCTACTCTAGATAATAAATGTGAAGCCTTCCTAATGCTCATAGAAAGAGAGTTTGAATCCATGCGGAATAAAGCTCAACTTGTACTTGTTTCTTCAAATTCAGAAAAACAACTTGCTTTATACGCTAATAAAAACATACAAAACCTTATTGATTTAGCTCCGCAAGCTAAGCGTTTACAAAAACAGCTTTCTTCTCCAAATAATAATTACTTGAATGATTCAAATGTCTATGTTTTAGAAATTCTATTAGTGTTTATAATACGCGCTATATTGTTTTTTCAGGAATTGTTCCAACCATTTCTTAAAGTCGCTAAAGGTGATTATTATAATCTAAGAACAGAGCTATATGGTGAAGTTCACCCAAAAGAATTAGTCAAACAATTAGAAAGAAAATACAAACGACTTTCATACAATAATATTAATGACATTTTTAATTATATTAATGGTGGTATTCTGCAACTTGAACTGTACATTAAAGGTAACATTAAAGTAATTCAGTATCACAATATTTCCGGTGCGTTTGTAAAGCTTTTTTCAGAACTCATTAAAATTGAAAATTTTACTCGTTCAAACGTTTCCTTGGTCGAAAAATACCACAGCATTTTTTACGATATTATTGCTAATAATGAAGATGGCGAATATGACGAAAGTATTGATTTAGAGAACAAATTGTTTTTACGCCTCATTAATGAAGTTTCTACATCTATTGATTTAATTGAAACTTTTTTATATAAGCACAATTTAATTCCGGAAGAGGTAACACAGAAGCACTCAATACTTGATATCCTTTTAAAAAAGGATGATAATGATGCAACATCAGCAAATAAAGAAATAATTATCCCTGCCATCTCTAATCATATTAAAAAGCATAATAAAAAAGTAATTCCTGCAGCTTACAAATATGAAAGATACAGTAGTAACCTTTCTGGCTTAACTGATATGCTTGTTTGCCTTAAGAAACATAAATTTATTGCTGAAAAAACTGACATTAAAGAATTTCGTAAAATCTTCAATAATAAAGCTCCTTCAAAACCTTTAGTGTGGACTGGTAATGTATCCGAGCTTGTTTACTTTGTTAAACTTCTCCATAATGATTTCAGTCTAATTTCAGATTTGAAACGTGATATTTGGAAAGTTACCGGAAAACTCTTCGTTGATCAAAATAATAATCCTTTTGACTGGACAATTTTCAGGGGTCAAAAAACTCCGGCTAAGGCTGAATTACTCGAAAATGCTGTTAAAAATCTAAAGTAGCACTCCACTCTACTATAATTTTCTTTAATCTTTTCTCAGTTGAGTAAATTTTATTTATCTCAATTTACTTGTTATTTCCTGCACTCTACACTCTGCTATACACTCTACTGTAGTGTTTAGCCCTTAATATCAGCAATTTTCATTATTTCCTTTGTATTGTTTTCAAGTCGACACTGAAACAATAACTCAATAATTGTTAAATAAAAAAACTTTATTAAAATGGAAGTAATAACTATCACCTCAGAAGCATTTCAGCAAATAATAAATAACATAGCTGATATTAGCAAAAAAATAGACCAATCAAAAAAACAGCAGCCATTATCCGAAACATGGCTTGACATTCAGGAAGTCTGTATGCTTTTAAAAATCTCCAAGCGCACATTGCAAACATACAGAGATAATAAAACTCTTGCATTTAGTCAGGTTGCTGGTAAGATATATTTTAAAGCGGCAGATATAGAAAAACACTTAAATAGCCATTACAACAAAGTAGCAAATAAATAAACTAATTGCTTTGTTATGGATTATCTCAGTATTCCTGTAGAGTTGTGTAAATATGCTATAAAAGAGCATAAAGTTAACCAGTTGAGGTTATATGTTTTTCTAAAATCTAAATGCAGCGGTCAAATTAAATTACCCAAAGAAAGAATTGACAGTTACTGCTTAGAACTTGGTTACAAATCAACAAAAACATTTAAAAACAATCTCAATTGGTTAATAATGCACAAATGGATTACTGTTAATACAAAATCAGGTAATTATAGGATAAAAGGGTTTCTTGAACTGTCAAATAAACTAATGTTCTGTTCGGTCAAAGGTGCTATTTTCGAACCATTAGATTTCTCAAAATTTAAAGCATTCGTTTCAGGAGCAGTTATAACCTATTATATGAAACAAAAAAGCAGGTACAATAAAAAGCGATCGGAGTTATTAATAGGGAGCTCCCGTAAGTATCGCTCTAAAAAGCCTGCTTTTTATTCCTTACCTCATACTTACCTTGCCAAAGTTCTTAATCTATCAAAATCTGCCGCAAAAAAACACAGAGATTCAGCTATCAATTTCAACTTCATAAATTCTTTGCACAAATTCAAACAATTATATATTCCAAAAAAGGAAATTTTACTTTATTTGAAATATTCCGAATCCAATCAAAACAAATTAATTGGTTATAAAAAAAATTTAGTTGAACAGCTTAATGATGTTTTAACCTCAAACATAATTTTAAGAACGAAACGAAACTTCAAAAACAAATTAAAATCCAAAGGAAAAAAAGTGCACCGTTAAAATAGGGTTTATAAGAGGTTGCCTTTTATTTGTTTTTCATTTAAAAAATAAGTTTAAAACTAAAAAAAGTTTAATTTTGAATTATTTCATAAATAAAACATTAGTAACAATTTAAAAGTAAAATCAAATTTTACAAAAAAATCAAAAAATCCCTCTAACTTAAATTAATGTTAATTAAATTAAACAAAATATAATGTCAAATAACATTTTACAATACGAAAGCCAAGTATGGAGTACAGCCGATTTACTTATTGGTGCAGGTATTAAACAAAGTGATTTCCCTAAATTCATGATGCCATTTTTCGCACTTATTATGGTTGAAAGTAGACTTATTCGTGAAGCTGTAAAACTCAAAAACGATTTTGGCGAAAACGACACAGATGCTTTTATTGAGGAGTTCAAAGATTTAGAACTTGGCTATAACGATTACATTGTTCGTAAAAACAAAACGCTTAAAGATATTTGCAAAAACGACAAAGCTTTTGATGTTGACTTTCATGCATATTTAAAAGCATTCGACACTGAAACGAGAAACCTCTTAGGCGTTGACAAAGCTAATGAAGAGGAGAAATTTCTTAATGTTTCGGGTATATGTGGATTGCTGTCTAAGAAGAAAATACTTTATGATTTTGCTAAAGCATGGAGCGAAATCGACCTTGTTGAATTTAATAATTCAGAGATTACAACTTTAGAAGAACATATTAAACGCAAATGGGCTGATATTTCAGCAGAAACAGCTGGGGAACAATATACACCCGACGATATTATTTCTTTAATTTCAGAAATAATTGCTTCTAAAATTGAAGATAACGGTCAGTTTCTCACTCTGTACGACCCCACTTGTGGTGGTGGCAACTTATTGTTTGGCGTTGAAGATAAAATTAAAGAGCAATTCAATAGACCAACTAAAACTTATGGCGAAGATTGGAGCGACAGCCTTTATGCAATAGCAAAAATTGAAAGCCGCTTCCGAGTAGATTCAGATATTCGTTACGGAAATACTCTAACAAATATTCCTTTCTTAGAAAAACGATTTGACATTGTTATTGCAAATCCTCCTTATGGTATTCCTTGGAAAGGTTTTGAATCTGACATAAAAAACGATAAAACTGAACGATTTATTGACCTCCCAAACATTGGCGATGGTCAATTACTTTTCGACCAACACATTGTATATCAACTTGACGATAATGGAATTTCTATTGTCGTAAATAACGGATCTTCTCTTTTTAGTGGCGATGCTGGAAGTGGCGAAAGTAACATACGTAAATATTTTTTTGATAATGATTGGGTAGAAGCAATTATTCAAATGCCAACAAATGAATTTTTCAATACCGGAATTTATACTTATTTGTGGGTTTTCAACAAAAACAAGCCAAAGAATCGCAAGGATAAACTTATTCTTATTAATGGTAGCGATTTATTTAAAATGCTCAAAAAAAGCAAAGGTGATAAACGTAAGTTTATGGATGCCGACAACAGAGCTGCAATAATTAAAACTCTTACAGAATTTAAAGACAACGATTTTGCAAAAGTTTTCGACAAATGGCATTTCTACTACAACCGCCAAGCAATAATGCTTACCAATATTGATGAGAACGGAAAAACTTACGAAAGCCTTTTACCTGTTAAAACTAATAAAGACGGCGAAGAAACTAGAGCAAAATCAACAAAACTTGCACCAACTAAAATAATTCAAATTGATGACGAAAACAACACTATTGAATTAAACGAATTTGATATTACCAAATTTGACGAAAAACAATACTTAAACCTCCTTGCATACTACGAAAAATTCATTAGCCCAACAGTAAGCAGTTTAGATTATAAAGAAAATAACTTAAAAGTTCATGCCGCCAATTCTGTTTATTGGTACGATGCCGATAAAGACACTTTAATTGAAGAAACAAAAGGAAAACAAATAGAATTAGGCTGTGGAAAAATTGTTCTTAAAAGCAGCTATAAAAAAGCAACAACAAAGAAAACGGCATATATCGAAATTACAGCAGAACTAACTCCCGATTACCAAAAAGATTACGAAATAATTCAATATTCGCCCGATGAAAAAGAAAATCAAAAGTGGATTTCCGATTTCATGGCTAAATATATTACCAAACCTTTCCGCTATTTAGATAATGTTATTGGTGTTGAAATAAATTTCAATAAAGTTTTTTACAAACCTGAACAATTAAAAGAAGTTAGTACTATAACTTCTGAATTAGAATCACTTGAAATAGAATTGAAAAAACTTGAAAAGGATTTGGCTATATGAAGTTGAGAAATCATGATAAATACAAAGACGTTGATATGCTTTGGCTTAATAAAGTCCCCGATGACTGGAGAGTTATACGTATAAAAGATGTTATAAGAAAAATTGGGAGTGGAGTCACTCCCAAAGGAGGTAGCGAAGTTTATGTTGAAAGTGGTATTGCATTTTTAAGAAGCCAAAATATTTATGATGATGGATTGAGAATTGACGATGTTTCATATATCACAAATGAAATTAACGAGCAAATGAAAAGTTCTCAAGTTAAGCCTAAAGATATTCTTATAAATATTACTGGTGCATCCATAGGTCGTTCTTGCATTATTCCAGCCACTTTAAAAATTGCTAATATCAATCAACACATGTTGTTTTTTAGATTTAAAAGTAATCATGTTGATTTTATTGCAAAATATCTAAAATCAAATTACATAAAGGAATATATAAATTCAGTACAATCTGGTACATCTAAAGAAGCATTAAACATGCGTCAAGCATTAAATTTTCCTTTATTAGTTCCAACTGAAAAAGAACAAACCTTAATTGTGTATTTTCTTGTAAACAAAACAACTTCAATTGAAAAAAAGATTTCTCTTTTACAAACCAAAATAACATATTACAAAGAATTACGCAAATCACTAATTAACGAAACTGTTTGCCGTGGCTTAAATAAAAACGCACCTTTAAAAGAAAGTGGCATTAAATATATTGGTAAAATACCAACGCATTGGGTCACAAAAAGAGTAAAGGATATTTTTAACATTGGTAGAGGAAGAGTCATTGGGCAAGAAGAATTAATAGATAATGGTCTTTATGCTGTTTATTCATCACAAACTGAGAATGATGGGTGTTTAGGGTATATTAATACTTATGATTTTAAAAAAGCTGTTTTAACATGGACTACTGACGGTGTAAATGCAGGTACTGTTTTTATACGTGGCGGCAAGTTTAATTGTACTAATGTTTGTGGAACCCTTCACCCTAAAAAATCAACTTCGGTTTTGGATTATTTAAAATACGCTTTACAACAAAGTACAACTCACAATAAGCGAATAGATACAAATGGTGCAAAAATTATGAATAATGAAATGGCTATAATTCATATTGCTTTTCCACCTCATAAAGAACAAAATGAAATAGCAAACTACTTAGATCATAAAACTCAAACAATTGATTCAATATTAAAAAATATAACATTGCAAATAGAAGCACTTAAAGAATTAAGGAAAACATTAATAAATGATGTAGTTACAGGTAAATTAAAAGTAACAGAATAAGACACACATTATATGAGTAAAAATTTAACAACATCTAGTATTGCCCGTCAAAACATTCTTAACAATACTTATGCTCTGCAAGAAGTTCAAAAAGCCGTAGGCATTAAAGGCATACTTTTCGAAAACGAATTTCGTTTTACAAAAAAGCAATTAGCCCAATTCTTCGAAATTACCGAACGTACAATCGATAATTATCTTGAAAAGTACGAAAACGAATTAGCAAAAAATGGTTACGAGGTTGTTGTGGGTAAAAGGCTGATGGACTTCAAATTAGTTGCCGAACACAATTCTGATAACGAAACAGATTTCGTTATCAAAACTGTTAGGCTTGGAATTTTTAACTTCCGCTCGTTCCTTAATCTCTCTATGTTGCTTACTGATAGCGAAAAAGCAAAAGAATTGCGTTCAGCAATTCTTGATATTGTTATTGATACAATTAACAAACGCACCGGAGGAGGGACAAAATATATTAACCAGCGAGACGAAGACTTTGTAGGCAGTCTTCTTCGTGGCGAAGATTACAGAAAAGAGTTTACCGATGCTCTAAGAGATTTTGTTGAAATGGGCAATTTCAAGTACATTGTATATACTAATAAGATTTACACCAGTATCTTTAAAGAAAATGCCGATGAATATCGCAAAATTCTAAAACTCGAATCCTCCGAAAGTGTACGTCATACAATGTATAGCGAAGTATTGGACTTGATATCAAGTTACGAAACAGGCTTTGCCGATGTACTAAGAAATGAATCACTACGATTAAATAAAAAATTAAACTCATTTGAAGTTGATTTGTTATTCAAAAAATTTGAAAAGCTCAAACTATGGGAGCCATTACGTGAAAAAGCACGTCAAAAAATGGCAAGCAGAGATTTATGTTTTCGTGATGCACTACATAATAATTTGGAGGAATACGTTAAATCTGTACCAAAAGAAGATTTCGACCGCTTTTTAGGAGAAAAAAGTAAAGACATTGAGGAACGCCTTGAAGAATATAAAGAAGCATTAAAACGCCTAAAAGAAAGGGAATAAAAATGATTCTTTATATAAATAGAGCACAAGCAGAAATAACACATCTTAAAACAATAGAATTCAGTGGTGGCGGTTCTACAGGTGTTATAAATATAGGTTATTTAGATAGTGTTTTGGACCACATCCAAAATGACGACTATTACCCTACATTTGAAGATAAGTTAACTCATCTAATCTGGTCAATAAATAAAAATCATTGTTTTTCCGATGGCAATAAGCGGTTGTCTATTACTTTAGGGTTGCAGTTTCTAACTATCAATGGTTATTTGTTTTGCGCTTCTCGTTTTCTTAAAGATATGGAAAATTTAAGCTATCATTTAGCTGCTGGCAGAATAGAAAAAGAATTATTACAAAAAATAATAAAATCATTTTTAGATGGCGAAAGCGACTTTAACGAAGATTTAAAATTTGAAATATTTACTTTAATTGCCGATGAACCTATTGGTTTTGATGAAACAACAACTGAATAAATTTGAATAAATACAATAAAAAATATGAAAGAATTAGACCTGCAAGATAAATATCTGGTAAATTTTTTAACTGAGCGGCCCGATGGCTTAAGGTATAAAGAGGTAAAGGCAAATACTATTTCTTCAAAACTCTTTGTTGTAGAAGACCTTAAATATTTCATTAGCCAAACTAAGCTAAACAAAGACAATTACAGAAAACTATTACGCAAATTCAATAACGAAAACGACTTGCTTGATAAACTTATGGATTTTTTGAATCAACGTATCAAAGAATCAATGAACATGGCTATTTTCATAAACAATAATAAATCTGTTACATTTGAAGGAATAAAATTACATTTATTCTATCCATCTGGCAGCGAAACTCACGAAGACAAGCTATTTGACGAAAATATATTTTCAGTAGTTCAGGAACTGCCCTACTCATTTAAGCACGATGGCAGACAAATTTATTCTTTCCGTCCCGATTTATCTTTTTTCTTAAATGGAATTTATCTCGGTTACAGCGAACTTAAAAGCAATTACAATAATCAAAATGCTAGAGATAATGGCAGAAAGAAAATTGCAAAAGATTATTTACAAGCAGTACAGGCTTATTTAGAAATAGCCGATGGCAACGATATTAACCAAAGCATTCGTAAAGATTTCTTGAAGATTTTTGAAAAAGCAATCCATATTACTACTACCGATATTAACGATACTTATGTAATACGTAATATTTCAAATCAATTTGAAGAAATTAAAAACAATGTTACTTCAGGTAATTATGATTTTGAAACATATAATAAAAAAGTAGTTAAAGATTTAAAAGCATATCCGCTTAGTAATAAAGCAGGTTCTAAAACCGAACGTTTTGAAGAAGTTTTCAAAGCTCTTTACGATAAAAAAATGCTTGAAAAAGAAATCTTGTATTACAACTTTATCGAAAGAGAATTAATAAAAAAAGAAAATAGCAAAGGCAAAGAATACAAGCATAACGATGGTAGACTTATCAGCCCAAGACCAAAACAAAAATTTGGTGCCGATAAAATAATGAGTAAAATAAATGAGTTGCTTGAACATGAATTAGAACCTGATTATTTAATAAATAAATTACGCGCCGAACTACAAGCAAAAGGCTTAGGAGCAGTACAAACAGAAGATTTAATTTCTAAAAGATTAAAATATCAAAACAACAAAGTTGTTTATTCATTGCTTTTGCAATACGCCGCAGGCTTTGGAAAAAGTAATATTATTGGGTGGGCTGCTCTGCAATTAAAAGACCTTCGTAAAGATGGCGCATACGTTTATGATAAAGTAATTTTAGTTGTTGACAGAGTTCAGCTCCGTGACCAACTCGATACAAAAATGCATAACCTTAATGTTCAAAAAAGCATGTTCATTGAGGCATACAATCAAAAAACTTTCACGGATGCATTAAAAAGTGATACACGTATTGTTGTTGTAAATCTTCAAAAATTCGCAACTGTTAAAGATGTATTATCCCCAGAAATTGTTACCAAATTAGCATCACTTCGTATAGCTTTTTTAATTGACGAAATACATCGTAGTAACAGTGGTACACAACACGAAGAAATGATTTCTATTTTTGATGAATTACAATCAAGTTTCGATAACAGCAAAGATTACAAAAAGCAACAAAAAAAGAAAAACCTCATTATTGGGTTTACTGCAACTCCTAGCGATCATACTTTAGCTCGTTTCGGAGAATTTAACAAATATGCCGAAGCAGAAAAAATATGGGTTCCTTTCGATAGCTATACAATGAAAGAAGCTATTGAAGATGGTTATATTCTTAATCCTATTAAAGGAATTGTACCCGTTTCAGCTAAAATGTTTTTTGAAATACCGGATAATGAATTAGAAGGTTTCGAGGGCGATAATGGTTACGAAGAAGTTCCAGCCGACACAGATACAGGCATTGACGCACAAGGCAAAAAATACGCTATCAGAAAGAAAAAGATTTACCAAAATCCTGATAGAATAAAAGCAATTTCAAAATTTGTTGTTGAAAGATTGGTTACTACAGTTTATCCTACTATTAGAGTTACAGCAAAAGCTATGCTTGCCGTTTCATCTATTAAAGCAGCAATAAAATACAAAAAATATATTGACAAGTATTATGATGAAATAATAAAACAAAAGAAATACGAAAGGTTTAAAGAAGCCCCTATTTATATAGCTTACAGTTCTGATGGTCAAGACCAACAAAATTCAAGTTCCTTAAATGGCGGTCTTTCAGAAGAAAAAGTTTTACAAAACTTTGCAATAAAAAAAAATGGGTTAATTATAGTTGTAGACAAGTTGCAAACTGGCTTTGATGAGCCCAAATTACAAACTCTGTTCCTTGATAAAGAAGTAAAAGGAATTAACGCCATACAAACAATTTCAAGAGTAAACAGAACAGCAAAATACAAAAACGATTGTAAAATAATTGATTTTTCATACAAAAATATAAATGTAAAAAACATAAAAGCTGCTTTTGAACATTTCAGCAATGTTGTAGTTAGCGATTTCGACCCATTAGGCGATGAATCTAAATTAGAAGAATCATTCGTTTTATTAAAACAAAGTGAGATTTACATCTCGCAATTTATAAAATTCATCAATTCACATGGTAAAGAAATTAATGTAACTGCTATATTAGAAATAGAAAACCATTTTACTCATTTTATTAAAACAAAAAAGAAAGAATCAAAAGAATTAAAAACAACAATAAATAAATATTTCAATATTCTTAATCTAATTGAGTTTGTTATTGATTTAGATGATAAATTTAGCGAAGAATATTTCTTACTTTTTTGGAAGAAGTTTAACAATGAGTATAACAACATTAACAAGCAAGATGAAATTATAGATGATGTTGAAATTTATTTTGACAATAAAATTGGCATCATTGCACCAGCCGATTATAAAATAAAAACCAAACCGGTTAACGGTGGCACAAAAGACTCCGCCAGCAATCAATATAAATTTGACATTCTTAAAGTAATTGCTAAACGCAATCAAGAAGAAGAAGCAATAGAAGAACTAATTAAAGACTTTGAAGCAAAAATCGAAAAGCTATTTGCTTATGTCAAAACAGATGAAACTGGTATTAGAGTTATTGCAAAAATGAAAGACGACGGCTCCGCCTTTGACAATGAAGAAATCTACGAGGATTTCGCAAAAGTATATCGTAAGTTTATTAGGAGAAATAAAGATTTGGGAGACTTCTTCATAAAAGAAACCCAAGATCTTCTAACTCAATTATGCGATGATTTTGAAAAATCATTAAATAAAATTTATCCTAAAAACAATGATGAGCTAATAGCTGCAGAACCATAGTTTTAGAATAATTCAATATCAATAAATTATATTAAATGGAACAAGCAAATAGAATAAAGTGGTATGAAGTTTATCATGAACTAGCTATTGAACTCGGAAAGTTTTACGATAAAAACAAAGAAAATAGTGGATATAAATTATATGATTTGGTTATTGAAAAAAACAAGAAAGACAATATTCATAAATGGATTACTAGATTCGATTTAGAATTTAAGATAAAAAGTATTGAGCCTATTCATGTTTTAACAAGTATTAACGATAGCAAATTAAATACAAATGATAGAATACAAAGAATAAATTTTTATTTCAACCTATTGGAAATCAACAAGGTATTTATTGATATTGATTTCACTGGTTGCCCTTCTCCATTTTCAATAAAAATAATGCATGCAAGAAACGAAGAAATTCAATTAGAAATTTGGAGTACTTTCGATAAAATTATTAAAAATGGTATAGCTGCGTTAAACGAAGATGTTTTTATTAAGATTCACGGATGGTACGGTATAAATGTGAGTTCTTTTACAATTTTCCTTTTTTGGATAGATTATAAGAACTTCCTTCCCTTAGATAATAATACAGTTGGTTTTCTTTTGGCATCAAATGTTTTAAAAGAAAAGCCAACATCATTAAAAGCATACAAAGAACTATTGAATTTTGTACCACCGGAATTATATCTAGAAATTGTTGAACAGTCTTATAATTTCATGCATAAAGGTAAAACAGATTTTATAATGTCTCAAGAACTTTTTAATAGATTAAAGAATAATGCAAATGTTAAAAAAGTTCTAAGAATAAATGATTTTAAAATTGTTGCAATAAAACCGCTTGAAAACACAGATAGCAAAATATTAAAAGTTTTAAATAAGAATCTTTTGTATCCATTTTACAATAACTTTAATTTTAACGATGAATCTAATATTATTTATTATGAAAATAAAGACATTGATATTTATAATATAAGGCAAAAAGGTGATACACTTTTAAATATTAATATTTCTGCATTGGTTGGAAAAAATGGTTCTGGCAAAAGTTCATTAACAGAATTATTTTATTTAGTAATAAACTCTGTTGCAAAACATATTTTCAAATCTAAAATAAAGTTAGCATTACCGAAAGCAAACCTAGAAATTGAACTTTATTATTATATAAATACTCTTTTCAAATTAAATATTGAAAATAAGAAAGTAATTTTATATGAATATGATTACAAAAAAAATGGAGGAGTTGTATCCTTTTATAATCCTAAAAAAATAAAATTAGATATATACAATCTAACAAATTTATTTTATTCCATTGCCATTAATTATTCGCATTTTGCATTAAACTCCAATGATATTGGAGATTGGATTCAGTTTTTATTTCATAAAAATGATGCTTATCAAACGCCATTAGCTATTAACCCTATGAGAACAAATGGCAATATTGATATTAATAAAGAAAAAATTTTTGTAAAATCAAGACTATTAGCCAATATCTTAGAGCCTATAGATCCTGAGGATAAAAACAACTTGAGGAAATTAACAGATAATGGGAGAAGTGCTAAAAGTTTATTGTTAAAAGTCAATAATGACAAAATAAAAAAATTATATAATAAAAAGGATTTTCCAATAGATGCATATATTAATGAAATCCTCGCCTTACTATTTGCATATTATGAAGTTGATATTAAAAGAAATACTATAATTACAGAAGTAGCAAAAAAGTACATATATAAAAAGTTAGTTAAAATATCAATTACATACAATCACTATAAAGACTTCTATAATAAAAAAACAGGGACCTTTAACCTGGCAATATTTAATAAATATTTATATAAATTAAAATATCTTGATAAAAGTCATGTAACATATAAATTAAAACAAGCAATTTATTTCCTAAAATATGCCCATTTCAATCCATTTGATTTAGCCTTACCTATTGATATAAATGACTTATCGGCTTTAATAGAAACCACTAAAGAAAACTCTCCAAATGAAAATTTAAAAACAATTGAATTAATTCCACCATCTTTTTTTGATGTAGATATTATATTAGATGATGATAGTAATTTTGAACTTTTAAGTTCTGGTGAAAAACAAAAAATTAATACTGTTGCATCAATAGTATATCACTTAAATAATATTAATTCAGTGTCTGAATCAAATCAATTAAATAAATACAATTATGTTAACATTATTTTTGATGAAGTAGAATTATATTTTCATCCAGAAATGCAAAGAACATTTATTCGTTATTTATTAGAGTATGTAAAAAGAGTTGAGTTAAACAACATTTATAGTATTAATTTTTGTTTTGTAACACATTCCCCTTTCATTCTTTCAGACATTCCAAATCAGAATATTTTATTTTTGAATGATAATGGCTCTATTAACACTAACGCTTCAAACAATAAAACCTTTGGTGCAAATATTCATGATTTATTAAAACTAAACTTTTTTCTTGATAATGGATATATGGGTGAGTTTGCAAAAGAAAAAATTAATGACACAATAAAGTTTTTAAATTATTCTAAATTATTAAAAGAAATTAAAAATTTAAATAGAGAAAATGATAAAACAATTATCAATTTAAAACAAAGTGAAATCGATAAACTAAAAAAAGAAATTGTAGAATTTGATAAAAACAAACATAAGGATTTAATTGAACTTATTGGTGAGCCCATACTTAGAATAAAACTAGGAGAAATGTACTCTTTTGCATTTGATGAAGCAATAAAAAAAGAAGTAATTGAAAATGAAATAAAAAAATTACAAGAAATTCTTAAAAATATAGAATAAATGCTTTATATAGATAAAACCAATAATACAATTATTAATGCGAAAACAGAACATTCAAAGGTCGTATCAAGATATATCAAAACATATCATAATGATGGAAGCGATGATATTGCAATATTTATTAATAATAATATTAACGAAATTTTAAACAACGAGCCAGATGAATTATTAAAATTAAATAAAAAGTTCTATTCTGAAATAAGCGGTTATACTTATTCTGAATATGAAGAATATATAATTCAAGGCTTATCTGAATCAGAAGAAAACAGATCTGATGAGCAGAAAGAAAAGTTAATTAAATATAATGTACTTCAATCAAAAATTTCAAATATTATAAAATATGATGATTGGTTTGTAAAGCAAAAACATGCATATACATTAGCAAAAAATCTTAATAGAAACACTTGCACATATTGTAATAGGATATATACAAATACGGTTATAAATGAAGATAATAAAAAAATTATTAGACCTCAATTTGACCATTGGTTTCCTAAAAAACAGTTTCCTTTATTAGCATTGTCTTTTTATAATTTAATACCTAGTTGTTCGTTTTGCAATAGCAGTGTTAAAGGTGATAACATATATGAATTATCAACTCACGTACATCCATATATTGATAAAAATGATATTTCAAATTTTAAATTTACATACGACAATAACAGTGTTTATGATTACAAAATATTACTTGACAAAAAAACTGTCACAAGTAAAGTTGAGAAAACATTTGAAGACTTGTTTTTAATAGAAATTTACAATTCTCATATTTCCGAATTACAAGATATAATTAAATTAAAGGAAACTTATTCTGAAAATTTTATTGCAATATTACAAAATACATTTCCTGATGCAGGGTTGTCCCCGAAAGAAATTTACAGATTAGTTTTTGGAGCATATTTTAATGTCGAAGAATTTCATAAAAGACCATTTA
>CAZELC010000029.1:0-15311 GCA_964512865.1 uncultured Bacteroidales bacterium | reverse complement strand
TGCAATTAATGGGAAAAGAATACTCCAACAGTATTTATCATCTTTCTTATGGGATGGTTGAACTTCCTGAAGGCAAAATGAAATCCCGCGAAGGCACAGTGGTTGACGCTGATGATCTGATGGATGAAATGGCATATACAGCAAAGGAAATGACAGAAGAACTCGGAAAAACTGACGATTTCTCAGATGAACAGGCTGAACAGTTATATAAAACTATTGGATTAGGTGCACTAAAGTATTTTATTCTTAAAGTTGATCCTGAAAAAAATATGGTGTTTAATCCAAAAGAATCAATTGATTTTAATGGAAATACAGGTCCGTTTATACAATATACTTTTGCAAGGATAAAATCATTGTTGAGGAAAGCTGACATTCTTGAGACTTCCTATTTGATTAAAACAGATTTTGAACTTTTACCTGAAGAAAAAGAGCTTATAAAACTCGTTTATGAATTTCCACAGGTGGTTTGTGAAGCCGGTGATAAATACAGCCCTGCGCTAATTGCAAATTACGTTTATGAACTGGCTAAGACATATAACCAATTTTATCAGAAAATACCTGTTTTAAAAGAAGATAACAATGATCTGGTTTGTCTTCGATTGGTCATATCGGAATTTACCGGAGATATTATCAAAAAATCGCTTAAAATTCTTGGAATTGAAGTTCCTCAAAGAATGTGATAAAAAGAAACTGTTTCAATTTAGTTAGAAGTTTTCTGCAAATCTCCATGAATTTCTCTGAATACTCAGTGCCTTAGAATTTTACATATTCACCACAAAATATATCAGAAGAGAAAATTTACTTTAAACACTATCTTGAAACAGTTCCTTTATAAATTATTTTTTCCCCTATTGTTTAATAAATTTACAATTTGAAAATCCTTTGTCACTGCTTATCCTTACATTGTAAATACCTGAAGGTACATTCTTCATATAGTAAGCATAACGGTTCTCGCCCTGAATAACATTCCAATCTGTAATTTCAATAGTTTTTCCAAATATGTCGAAAATTTCTAGTTTAACATTTTGATTTTTTGAAGAATTAAACTCGATATAAAATTTTTCGGAAACCGGATTCGGGTAAATTTTAATGTCATTATTGTTTGTAGTTACTTCATTTACGCCTGCATGTGATTTTTCGCTGAAGACAACATCGTCAATATAAGCATTATCCATAACCATAGAAAATCCGCTTACAGTTGTATCTTTTGCCAAACATCTTGTCTCAAATGTTACCATAAACTTATGACCTGAATAAGCGTTCAAATCAACACAATGAGGATTCCAAACGAAAGTACCGCTGTTATCAGGATTATATGTATTTCCGATCATTGCGGAATCATTAACAAGAATTCTGAGGCTGCTTGCAAAGGTGTAATCTCCCGGCCCGACAAATTGTTCGTAGGCTACCTTTCCGAATGTCTGCTTCAGATCAAATGACATATATGTTGAATCCCATGCAGTTGCGTCAATACAAAAATCAACTTTTGCCGACATAAAACCATTGATATTCCAAACATTGAAACCTGTCGGAAACTGAACGGAATCAATTATATCCATCGGATTTGTACCTGTCATTCTCAAACCTTTTGCTCCGTAAAGATGTGCCGCAGGTTGAATATAAACATGCGCTTTCTGACGAATTCTAATATTAATACTGTCGGAAACGGCAACTGCCTCAAATCCAATAAATGTATTCGGAGCTGAAATATGAATAGGATGCTTAAGCTTATAACTTGTGTAATGATTATTTCCAATTGTGTCATCTGGGTAAGAAGTCCAAACATCAAAATTATAGTAACCAGGAGTGGAAAAGTCGAAAGGTTGTGAAAATGTAAGATCAATAGTTTGGTTTGTAATTAATTTGTGACTTAGCACAAAATTTTCAGTTACAGTTGAACCTGAATTAATGCTATAGTTTAAAGGTATGCTTTCTCCGGCAGGAATAGAATCACATCCATAAAAACCAACTCTTACAGTAATATTAGAATTGCCAAGGAAGCACTTGTTTGTCGGAGATAAAACAGAAATTGGTCTCACGTCAACATTCTGATAAACATTATTCTGAAATTGATAATCAGCGATTGTGTCATTCTGAAATAATGTATCTTTTTTGTAATGAACCCAAGTTTTAACATGATGAGTTCCAATTAAATGAACATCAGCTGTTTGTGCAAAAAGATATGTAACTGTATCTCCTCCGTTAATATTTGAGTTTAAAATTTTATTTTCAATAACCGCTAAGCCACCGTCAACTTTATAACCTACAAAAAGTGTATCACCTGAAGGAATCGGAACGGAACAACCATTATAAATAAATCTTACCGAAATAGCTTCATTAGTCATACCGCATGCAGTTTTAGGAGAAATAACGTCAAGCATCGAAAGGTCGTTATCATTAATTGCCATTCCAACACCAACTGCATACCAGGCAGCTGCAACCTGAATAACTTCATTGGAGCATTGTCCGTAAATATCCGTTGCCGCTTGAATAGAAGCATTTCTTGCATCTATAAATGCGGAACTTGGTGTTAGATATTGTGATAAAGTTCTAAAAGCAATACTGTCGGCTTTGCCCAAACCTATGCCTGAAACAGAATAATGAGTTCCTTTATCATTTGTGCCTGTGCCGCCCATTGCCAAAAGGTAAAACCAAAAATTTGGAACTCCGCTGTTTGTATGAACTCCTCCGTTATCCAACGGGTCAGTTGACCAACCAGAACCATGGTAAGTATCGGGATCGCCAAATTCCTGAGGGTTTCTCATATTTCTCAAACCAAGGTGATTAGAAGTGATATCTGAACCCATACGCCACATTCTGGTAGTATCATTTCTTCCATATTTTAAAATACAAGCGCCAAACATATCGCTGAATGATTCGTTCAATGCTCCGGATTCATCCTGATAAATCAGATCAGCAGTATTTTGTGTAACAGCATGTGTGATTTCATGTCCACATATATCAATAGCGGTAAAAGGAAGGTAAGAAGTTCCGTTTCCATCGCCATAAGTCATTCTTACTCCATCCCAGAAAGCATTTACGTAGTTTGAGCCATAATGAACATAGCTTACCATTTTACTTCCATTATTGTCATAGCTGTTCCAGTTATGTCTTTCTTTATAAAAATCATAAGTCATCTCAGCTCCCCAGTGAGCGTCACCGGCAACCTCGTCCATTTGAGCATTTACATTATTCCATAATGTGTCTGTATCGGTAAAATCAACAGCTCCTGTGTAAGTTTGTGCGTTATTCAGATCCCATGTTTCTACTCCGCTACCTCTGCCTACTTCTCTTAACCGATATAAATTAGAACTTACCGAATCAAATGTAATTCTTTTATTACCACTATATTTTGTAACTGCAGTACCTTTTTTGTCAGTATTTATTATTTTGTTTATTCTATGCAGTACTTCTCCATTCATGGCATCAATGTAAACAATCTGGTTACTTAGTGGTGTTTCCGAATAAATATTTACTTTATAAGCTAATTTATAATTTGAACTTTTTTGAGAAAAAGATCTGTCAAAAATTACCAACTCTGCTTTTGGATAGTATGTAGATAGTGAATTGCCTGTAATCTGCTTCAAAATAGCTTCATTTTTCGGGTCTTCCCACATATATTTTTCTGCATTAACAAAATTTTTGGCATTTTGAATTGCCTGATTTGCAGAAACTGATGGGTTTGTATTAATATTTAAACCTGTAACAAGTTTACCGTTGGCAGTTAATGCATTATCGTTTTTAGAGTGAATAATAAATTCAGCGCCGTCAACTTTAACACCGTTATATGTTTGTTCATATCTCAAATGTTTAAATCCAAGACCATCATAATTTTCTTTTTTAAGAATCATATTGTCATTGGCTGAAAGTCCGAAAGCTTCTTTATACAAAGTGAAAACTTCAGCAGGTTTGATGTCGTTTTTTTTGAAAGTTAGCCAGTTTCCGTTGTTTTTTACAGAAGCAATTTCTGAGAGCTTTTTTGAAACTGTCTGATTTTGCGCAAAAGATGTTGAGCAAAAAACAGATAGTGATAAAAATGTAATTGCAAAGATGAAAGAGTTTTTCATAAATATGTTAGATTAATTTTTTTATATCTGCAAATATAAAAAAGATAACCTTAGTAAAAAACTAATTATTAATTCTTAACAAAAAATATTTTAAAAAACATCAGATAGAAATTGTTTTCCAATTTCCTTTTTTTAAATAGAAATATGAAAGGCTTCCAATAAAAATGAAATATATAATCTCGGCAAACCATACAACTGACAATGACTGCTTGAAAACTATGGCGAGAATATAAACTGTGAGCAAATATATTATTATTGTTATAAATTCTATTATCATGGCAATTTTAGTATTGCCTGTTCCGGTTACACTGTTAAATAAAACCCAGGCAACAGAGGCAAGAACTATTGATATGAAAATTACATGCAACGAACTAATCGAATCATTTATAAGAATTTGGTTTTTCGAAAACAATCCCGCTATGTTTTCAGTGAATACAAATGATGGAATAATAGAAATTATAGTTATGGCAACACAAAGAAATATTGTTTTTTTTACGGCAGATGTCACAAGACTATGTCTTTTTTCGCCAATCAGATTGCTGGTGATTGTATTTATTGAAGTTGAAAATCCAAAAATCGGAATAAGTAAAAAGATATATACTGATCTGGCTATATTTGAAATAGCCAATTGGTGCTCGCCTGTTTGTTCAATAATCAAGAAAAAAACAAACCAGGCGCTTAATGATATAAAGTTCTGTAACATTATCCATACGGAAATGCTGAAAACACTTTTAACAATACCTTTGCTCTTTTTGTTTACTACAAATAGACTGTATTTTTTTAAGTCAATTTTCACAATTGTAATAATAAAAAAGAAAACTACCGAGCAAAATTCTGCAATAACTGAAGCAATAGCAGCGCCTGAGATTCCCATTTTCGGAAAATTCAAGTTCCCGAATATTAAAACGTAATCAAGGCTGATATTAATTATTGCAATTATAATTGCACTGTAAGTAAGGTATTTTGTTTTGAAAATTCCCACATAAAAAGCTCTGAAAACAGTGTTAATAAAAGCGAAAAATATTCCCCAAATACGATAATCCAAAAATTCGTATGTTGCTTTATATATATTTGGAGATGAAATTACCCTCTTCATCAAAATAGGAGAGAAAAACTGAGTAAAAATGACGATAAAAAAACCAATAATCAATAGAAAATATATTGTTTTTTCGAAAATTAAACCTATATCTTTAAATCTTTTCTCACCGTTTCTTCTGGAAATAAGTATTTGGGAACCAATACTGAAGCCGAATCCAATTGTGAAAAGTGTGAAATAGAAAATCCCTCCTATTGCCGAAGCACCTAATTCAACTTCGCCGACTCTTCCCAAAAAAACCGTATCAATTAAATTGGTGAAGTTTTGAGCAAGCAGACTTAAAATAACAGGGAATGTTACAAGCCAAATATTTTTATAAGCAACCTCAGTTTGCACTTTATTTTTTTGCAAAAGTAATATTACTGTAAATTGTTTTGAAAAAATTTATATTTTTGAATTTTAAAATTCGAATTATGGTTAAAAGATTTCTGTTTTCTTTGGTGTTAGTTTCTTGTTTTTCACTGGCTTTTTCACAAATTAATCAGGACAGTGTTATTATTAAAGAAAGAAATGATCTTTTTCAAAATTATACGAATGAAAAAGCTTCCAAACCCGATCCTACCAAGGAAGACTTGATTAATCAAGTCAGCATTTTGGAAAGTATTATTAATAAGGATAATGTGTTGATTGATTCTGTTTGTTCCTACTCTAACACAATAAAAAATCTTAAACTCCGGGTAGATACTCTTTCCGGCTCAGCTATTCTTATTTCAGAAATGAACTCTAAATCAAAAGATAAAACGAATTTGTTGTTATATGTTGTTTATGGTCTTTCTGCTTCGGTTGTAATTTTTATTATTTTACTGATAGTGTTATCATTTATTAAAGGGAAATCTTCCAAACTGCTAAAAGCTAAAATTACACAATTGGAAGATGACAAACTCAAGATAGATGATGAGTTTAAATTGTTTGAAACCAAACTTGAGGATGCTGAATCAAATATTAGAAGAGTTACAGATGAAAAAGAAGAAATTGCATTGAAGCTTTCATCTGTAGAATCATCAAATTTTGAGTTGAAATCGGAACTTCAAACGAAAATTAACAGATTGGAAAACGAAAGTGCTGAATTGAACACTAAAATTAACCGACTTGACTATGAGAAAAATGAAATTGAAAATAAAGCAAATGAATCTGAAACAAGATTGATTTTATTGAACAGTGAAAACGAACATTTCCGCAATAAAGTTAAGGAGTTGGAGTCGTCAGTCTCAGGAAGTGATTTCCAAAACAAGGAATCATATTTTCAAAGACAACTTGAGGAAACCACGAACCTGATAAATCAGCTTGTGATGGAAAAATCAGATCTTGAAAATAAAGTAAAAGAACTCGAAAATGCTTCATTATATAAAACCGACCAGTCTGAACTTGATGAACTTATAAATAAGGTTGATATTGAGAAAGCTATGACGGAAAAACTTATGGCAGAAAAGGCTGAAATAGAGCAAAAAGCTATAAAACTCGAAGCTGACCTGTCATCATTGGATGCGGAATTTAAGGAACTGGAAGATGATTATTATGCCATAAAGGATAAGCTTATTGAAAAAGAGGAGATGATGGAAGAGTATAGAAAAGAGAATAATTCTGATTTCTATAAAAAAATTGATGAAATCGACCTCCGTGTTATTAAAATTGAAAAACTCGACAGATTATTCAGTAAAGAAGTTATAACTAAGGAAGAATATGATACTTTAAAGCAAAAGTTTCTGAGTGAGTTTTAATATATTCTAACGATTAGTTTGTAGTTTAATAGTTAAGTGGTAAATAGTTAAATGGTAAAATAGTTAAATGGTTGAATTGTTAAATAGTTAAGTGGTCAAATAGTTAAATGGTTGAATTGTTAAATAGTTAAGTGGTCAAGTAGTTGAATAGTTAAATTGTTAAATCAAAAATCTAAAATTCTAAATCACAAATCTTAAATATCAAATCTAAAATAACAAGCGGTATTAGCTCAGTTGGTAGAGCGTTGGCTTCCCAAGCCGAAGGTCGCGGGTTCGAGTCCCGTTTACCGCTCAAAGAAGAGGCAGTCACAAATCAGCAATAATCCTCCGTGAGTCTTTGCCTATCGGCAGGGATTACAAAAGAATATCTTTCTTAAACCTTAAACTCATTTCTCTGTGAAAATCTGTGTTTAAAATAGTATCTGTGAAATCTGTGTTAAAAAAGGTGCTCTGTGATATCTGTGTTAAAAATATTCACCACGGATTACTCAGATTACCAAAGATTATCTATCTAAACATCAAACTCCAGGATTATTAGACCTTAGAAATTGGGAATTTGTTCTCGTTTACCGCTCCAAATAAAAAAGCTCATGAATTAATTCATGAGCTTTTTTTAATGTCCTTTTTCCGTTTTGAATCTTTCAATGCTTTGTCAAGTATCCATTCTATCTGACCATTTACGCTGCGGAACTCATCTGAAGCCCATTTTTCGATAGCTTTCATGATTTCAGGGTTAATTCTCAGGACAAATGATTTTTTGTCAGACATGATATCAATTATATAATGTTCCTGTGTTTACAACCGGACTGGCTGCCTTGTCGCCGCAAAGAACAACAAGTAAATTACTTACCATAACAGCTTTCTTTTCATCATCCAGTTCCACTATCTTCTTTTTGCTTAACTGCTCAAGTGCCATTTCAACCATGCTTACAGCACCTTCAACGATTTTCATACGAGCTGCAACCACTGCTGTTGCTTGCTGACGCTGTAACATTGCTCCTGCAATCTCTGATGAATATGCGAGATTACTTATTCTGGCTTCCATAACATTGATACCTGCAAGTGTTAGCCTCTCGCGAATTTCGTTTTCGAGAACATGATTAATTTCATCGCCGCCACCACGTAAGCTTATTTCTTTCTGCTCATCGTCAAAATTATCGTAAGGGTAGGAGTGAGCTAACTTTCTGATAGCTGATTCAGTGTTTATTCGAACAAACTCAATATAGTTGTCAACTTCAAATGCAGCTTTATAAGTGTTCTCAACTTTCCACACAAGTACAACTCCGATCATAATAGGATTTCCAACCTTATCATTAACTTTTATAGGCTGACTGTCAATGTTTCTGGCTCGCAGCGATAATTTTTTCTTGGTGTAAAAGGGGTTTACCCAATAAAATCCATTATCTTTTATAGTACCGGAATATTTTCCAAAAAGAACCAGAACACAAGCTTCATTAGGGTTAACTATTATTAATCCAATAAAGCCAATAACTCCTGATATTGCAAAAATAACCGTTGCTGCTATTACAAACGGGTTATCCTGAAAAACTATATTCAACAGCGGACTGATAAACAGTAAAATGCTGATGAAAAGGCTAAAATAGCCTGGTGCCGGTTTCTTGAAGACTTCTTCTTTCATAATTATTATATTAAAATGATATTAAAATGATATCACAAATATAAATTGCAATTTAAGCGAAAGCAAGTATTTTATGAATTATTTTTTATTGCTTTATAAATTTGTATTTGAAAACCGATTGCTGACAGTAAATTGTAATAACATAAACTCCACTTGAAACATCAATAATATCAATGGTTTCGTTTAATGATCCTGTTTCTGAAACTAGCGCTTTTCTTATAAGAATTTTGCCAAGAATATCTCTGATCTCAATTTTGTAAGGTCTATATTGAAGATTTGAGCCTTGAATTGAGATAAAATCTTTTGCCGGGTTCGGAAATATCTTAAAATCTGCCCTCTGGATGTTTAGCTCTGAACTTCCAACTGTTGTTGTATCACAAGTATATACAGCAATATAACCTGATTTTACAGTTGCACCATCTGAGTGAAATCTGATTGTCATTTTTCCGCTGTTAGCAAAAAGTGATGGTGGAAGTGTTGTTCCGGAATATTTGCCAAGTAAAGGTGAATTTATTGAATTTCCATTGTATATAAACAAAGAGTCATAACCACTTTCGAGATTGAATGTTAGGAAGTTAATAGACACAGAAACTGCATTAGGAGGCGCAATAGTAAAAGTATAATTCTCATTATTATGATAATTGCCATTTGGTCCACCCATATCATAAATTGTATCAGAGCATTTTATCGTAGCACAAGTTGAAAAATTGCTATTTATCAGATTCCAAAGATCACTGTAGCCATTATCGTTGCCAAGTTTCCAAACGGCAATACCTGCAATTCCTCTTTGCTTTACCACATCATATTTTTTCTGAAGACTGTAAGCATCATCGAAAAATGCCTGGTTTGGTGTTGGCGTTGCATCATTAAAACAAAAATATGCAGCGTAAGTAAAATTATCCCTGTAAAGATTTGTATAATAACCGTTTGCATTTTGCCTTAACTGAGCATAGGTCACTGCATTTATCTGAGCTGTCCCGGAACCAATACCGGGAATTGTGCACCCGTTACTTACGCCCCAACGCCTTCCATAATATGGAACGGCAAGTATTATTTTTTCTGGACTGATATAACGTGTCAGACTGTTAAGGTCGTTTGAGACATGTCCGTATGGTCCTGAATGAAAATCATATAATGGTGCAACCGGACCCGGCGTTCCCTGACTTCCCCAGTAATAGTCGTATCCCATCAGAATAAAAAGGTCAACAACCGGATTAAGCTGAGTCAATAGGTTTGAAGAAGCGGCATTGCTTCCTCCCAGATCGATACTGAGCTGAGAACCGGGAATAGCACTGTGCAACTGCGTTGAAAGTGCAGTCATAAATGCAACAAATTGTGTAAGATAAGTTGTTCCAAGTCCTGAACCTTCAAAATCTATATTTATTCCTTTTGCGTTGGCCCGAATAACTGCTGCAACAAGACTATCTCTTAGTGTTTGCTGTGAGGTTGTACTTCCGAAAAAAGTTGAAAACTCTGTTGTGCTGTTGAACAACGTTGCGCATAGACTGATTTTAACATTATTGTTGTGCGCTGCCACAATAACAGCATCACTTGCCCAACTTGTTATCTGTGATTGATTAGCTGCTCTTCCTGTTGTTTCATCAACATCGTAAGAAAAATAGGATAAATCGGAAATTGACAACCATACATAGTTAGGAATATTTGAATTTGTTCCTATCATGTGCCAACCAAACATTTTCTTGGTAAGCGGACAGGTAGTTCTCTCAACATTTGAAATGGATGAAAACTCATTCTGACAATCTCCTAACTTTATGCATCTCAGACTGTCCCATTTTTCAACCGGATAACCATATAACTTTCTTTGCTTTAGCAGTTCAGAATAATTCTCTCTGAAATTGCTAATGTTTTGGCCTGTAATTAATTTACAAATTGAAGCAATCAGAATAATGACTAATGCAAAGCGGTTTAAAATCATAATAGCAGAATATCTTATGATGCAAAATTATTAATTATAAAGTGGAAGAAAAAATTTCTAAAACTTTAAATTAAGTCCTCCCAGAAAATTAATTCCTGCTTGTGGAAAATAGCCATTGTCAGTATAATGTTGCCTGTCTTGATAATATTGATAAACCCAGGCATTAGATTCATACATTTTGTTGAACAGATTATTTACAAGAAAACTTATTTCGATTTCTTTAATAAACTTGGTTTTAATAGTATAACTTAACAATATATTGCTTACAAAATACGGATTAAGCATTCTGTCGGTCGAATTAGTATTGTCAACGTATTGTTTTCCGACATATTTTGAAATAAAACTTGCCTGAAACCCTTTAAAAGGAATATAGCAAAGATTTCCACCGGCAACAATATCAGGAGAAAATGAAATATCTGTTTCGCCAAGAGGAGTAACTTTTTGTCCTGTATAATTCCAGTCTGCATCATATTCATCAGTATATTCAATAAAATCCTTGATTTTGTTTTTGCTAAATGCGGCGTTAAGATTGAGTTTCAGATTTTTTAAAAGGTTTATGTTTGAGCTTATTTCTATTCCTGCTCTGTAACTTTTGGGTATATTTGTCATTATGGCATAGCCTACGTCATTTATCTCACCGGTAAGTATTAACTGATTCTTGTAATCCATATAGAAGACATTAAGATCGAGGCTGATAATTTTATGGTTTAAGTTATAGCCTAGTTCATAATCATAAAGAACTTCATTCGTTGGAATTTGGTGCGTTAGGTCTGCATCAGAGTAATTATTACCGTTAGGCTCTCTGTTTGCAACTGCAAAGGAGAAATATGCACGTTGTAAATTATTTATTTTATATAGTATTCCGGCTTTAGGGTTAATAAAATTAAAATAATGAAACTGACTAATATTTCTTAATGATGCATCAAAACCTTGTATATCATAGTCAACATATCTGTACTGTACATCACCGTACAGGTTTATTTTGTCTGCAATTAAATAATTGGCTTTTGCAAAAACATTAATATCAGATTTAATACCAGTATTATCATACCAATGCTGATCTTTTTGTAGGTTAGAAATCTGTGCCCAAATAATTTCACCGTAATGGTCGCCATCATATTTATTGGCAGCACCTCCAATTGTAATATCAAATTTTTTGTTTGTATATTTTGTTGAAAATGTGAAACCATAGAAGTGGTTATCAAGCCATTTCTGCCGAACAAGGTTTGTTGATTTTATTGTGTCTCCGCCGATATACACATCATTAAATCCATAATTTGAGAATTTAGCGCTTTCTTTATACTCTTCATAATAACCTCTTCCATAAGTGTAATGAATTGCTGCATTTAGATTCCAGTGTTTATTAAATTCATGTGAAAACAATAACTGGTAGTTGTCCTGTTGGTAGTTATCAGTTTGATTTTCATAAGTGAATGGATTAAATCGTCTGTTGGTTTTTAGCGAATCTTTTGGAACGCCTTGCCAGGCCTGATAAGTTTTTTCCTTTCCTGAAAAAACAATAAGTTTGAGAATACTTTTTTCTCCATAATATCCTCCGCTTAAGTAAAAAGATTTCAGATTTGATGCAGCTCTTTCTATATATCCATCAGATGTGATTCTTGAAAGTCTGCCATCGAATGACCATTTGCCGTCAATCAGACCTGTACCTGTCATTACAGTTGTTTTAAGTGTGTTGAAGCTACCATAAGAAGTCGATATTTCAGCGTAAGGATCAAGATTTAATTTTAAAGTCTGAATATTAATACTGGCTCCAAAAGCTGCTGAGCCATTTGTTGAAGTACCGACACCTCTTTGTATTTGAATATTATCAACCGATGATGAAAGATCAGGCATATTGACCCAAAAAACACCTTGTGACTCAGCATCATTCACAGGAATACCATTAATAGTAACATTAATTCTTGTGATATCTGAGCCTCTTATTCTTAAACCTGTATAACCAACTCCTGCACCTGCATCAGAACTTGTAACTATTGAAGGGCTTTCATCTATTAAAACAGGAATATCCTGGGCAAGATTCATTTTTTCAATATCACTTTTTTTAATATTTTCATAAGTGGAAGGTGAGTTGTTATCAGCTCTGGTTGCAGAAATAATAACTTCATCCTGTAATACGGGGTTGACTTCCATTTGCAAAGCAATAGTGGTGTTATCATTTAAATCAAAGGTTTGAATAATTGTCTTATAGCCGAGAAAACTCAATTTTAACTCATACTTCCCTTTCTTCAGATTTTTAATAAGAAAGCTTCCCGACAAGTCGGTGGTGGCTGCAATATAGGTGTTGCTGATGCTGACCACTGCCCCGGGCAATGCTTCTCCAGTGGTTTTGTCGGTTACTTTTCCCGAAACTGAACACTGAGCCATTATACAAAATGGCATAATTACCGGCAATGCCAGTAAAATAAAAAACTTTTTCATTACAGATTTTATTAAGTTAAACTTAAATGACCGTAAGGGTGTACAATCACTTCTAGTTTACCTTTTTCCCTACGCCGGTATTACCCGGATCAGGTACAAAGGGTATGATCTCAGCCCGATTTTATAGGGCACCCCGTTGAGAAAACTGTTACAAACGTATGAAGTTTTTTTATAATAACAAAAACTTTTTCCATATTTATTAACATTCAAATTTTGAAGAATAAAAAAGGATAATTTTGATAAATAAATATTTTAATATATGTATTCTATTTCGCAGCTGCAGGAAATCTCAACACAAGTAAGACGAGATATTTTAAGAATGGTACATGCTGTAAATTCAGGTCATCCTGGTGGTTCACTGGGTTGTGCTGATATTATGACTTGTCTCTTTTTTCAAATAATGAAGCATAATCCGAAAAAATTCAATATGGATGGTATCGGTGAGGATTTATTTTTTCTGTCGAACGGACATATTTCTCCTGCTTTTTACAGTGTACTTGCCAGAAGTGGTTATTTTGACGTAAAAGAACTCGCCAGTTTCCGTATTTTAAATACCAGATTACAGGGACATCCTACTCCGGCTGAGCATTTGCCAGGTGTAAGGATAGCCTCAGGTTCACTAGGTCAGGGAATTTCTGCAGGAATAGGTGCTGCACTTTCAAAAAAATTAAATAATGATAATTCGCTGGTTTACTGTTTAACAGGTGATGGAGAACTGGAAGAAGGACAAATTTGGGAAGCGGCGATGTTTGCAGCTTTTAAAAAAGTTGATAATCTGATTACTATTGTTGACTATAACAAAAAGCAAATAGATGGACCAACAGATATGGTAATGTCTCTTGGCGACCTTAAATCAAAATGGATGGCTTTCGGTTGGAGCGTTTTTGAAATGAATGGTAATGATATCGCAGAAATTATTAATACTTTTAATTTAGCCAAGGAAAATACCGGTAAAGGAAGTCCGGTAGTAATTTTGGCTCATACAGAAATGGGATACGGTGTTGATTTTATGATGGGTACACATAAATGGCATGGAGTTGCACCAAACAATGAACAACTTGGAAAAGGACTTTCTCAGCTTAAAGAAACACTTGGAGATTATTGAATTTGAGCAGTAAATTTATTATGCATTAGATTCGTTTCAATCATTAAAGATTTTATAATTGATTAAAATACAGACTCAATTGAAAACAAGAGCTTTTTTACTTTTTTTAAGTTTAATTTTTTTTAGCTTACCAGGTTTTTCGCAGATTAAAGATAAACCAAAACCAAAGCCGGTTACAAGAATTTTATTTGTATTTGATGGTTCACAAAGCATGTTGGGTACATGGCAAAGCGACAAAAAAATAACAATTGCCAACCGTATGATATGCAATATTTTAGATAGCCTCAAAGATGCTGAAAACCTTCAACTTGGCTTAAGGGTTTATGGTCATCAGAAAAGTTTTCCGCCGCAAGAATGCAACGATTCCAAACTTGAAGTTCCGATTGGCTTTAACACAATACCTGCTATTAAAAGTAAACTGAAACAAATTAACCCTAAAGGAACGACACCCATTGCCGCTTCACTAGAGCTTGCAGGAGGTGATTTTACACCATGTGAAAATTGCAGAAACATAATAATTCTGATTACTGATGGATTAGAAGAATGTAAAGGCGACCCGTGTGCAGTTTCACTAGCACTTCAGAAAAAAGGTGTGGCGCTTAAGCCTTTTATTATTGGAATTGGAAGAAGTTTTAAAGAACAATTCGATTGTGTCGGGACATATTTTGACGCAACTAATGAACGCGATTTTGGTGCAGTTTTGAAAGTGGTAATTTCACAGGCTCTTAACTCAACTACTGCACAGGTAAATCTTCTTGATGAGTATGGAAAAGCTACTGAAACAAATGTGAATATGACTTTTTATGATGATTTTTCAGGATTAATTAAATATAATTATATTCACACTTTTGATGACAGAGGATTGCCTGATACGCTGATACTTGACCCAATGCTTACATACAATATTGTCGTACATACTATTCCTCCTGTAGGCGCCCAGAAGATAAAACTTACACCCGGTAAACATACAATTATTCCTATTGATGCTCCTCAGGGAAACCTGGAAATGAAAGTCAGCAATTTCCCGGCTGGCAAGACAATTCCTGTAATTGTTCGCAAAGCAGGCAAAATGGAGACGCTAAATGTTCAATATATGAGTGAAAACATTAAATACATTACTGGAAAATACGATCTTGAATTTCTTACACTGCCGAGGTTAAAAGTTGATAATGTCGAAATAAAGCAAAGCTCAACAACTACTGTCGAAATTCCAACTCCGGGCATAGCTCTGATAATACCTTCTGTGAGAGGATATGGAAGCCTTTTTAAAGAAGAGGACAATAAACTTACTTGGATTTATAATCTTAATGA
>CAZELC010000028.1:7842-15339 GCA_964512865.1 uncultured Bacteroidales bacterium | reverse complement strand
ATGCTTACAAAACAAAATTTCAGGTACCTACAAGTTTTACTGTCTCAAAATCAACCGGCGATTACTGGTCTGGAACGAATAACGATATTACAATGTCGATTTACCCGCGTAAAGGAGAAAATCTTTCTTCAGAGAAAATGAAGGAAGCAGTGCTCTCATGGGCGACAGACAATGGAGTTACCGATATCGGAGAAGCAATTATTTTGGATTCTGAAAAACTTAATGGTTATAACGGAGTTTTGTATGAAGGTAAGGTAAAAGGTTTCCCTGTTGGCACACTCTTAATTGTAGATCCTGATTATCCTGATATAAGTCTTTATATTTGGGTATCATACAGAGCCGGACTTGAAGATACCGTAATAAAAATGCTTATGAGTTTTACACCAAATTGATTAATGGGCAATCCCTCTTTTAACATCCTGATTGTGGTATTTCATACCACTGCATCTGTTTGACACACATCCACTGATAAATATTACCAAAGCAATTGCAAGCAAAGCGATTGCTTTTTTTATATTATTCTTTTTCATAAGTTACCGGTTTTAAGCGTTATTTATCAACTATTTGATAATAGTAAGTTTTTTAGTCATCTCACCGTTTTCAGTTGTCATTTTATAAAAATAAATTCCGCTTTCAAGGTTAATTCCATCTAATACCATTGTAGTAACGCCTGCATTTATATATTTATTGAGCAATGTCGTAATTTTTTTCCCAAAGCAGTCGTAAAGCTCCAATAATACAAATCCGCCATTTGCAGAATATACATCAATATTTGAATAGTCTTTAAAAGGATTAGGATAGTTTTGGCTGATTGCGTTTTGTGATAAATCAGAAGGCTTCATTACTGAATATGGATTGTCATATTTATTCTGAGCCGCAATAGCGCTAAGTTTTAAGTCACCAAGGTTATCTCCCGCAATTAGCGCAAAAGCTACAGTTAATGTGTCACCTGCAGGAACATCAAAAGGTCCGGACGACACCATATCTGATACATCATTTCCCGACCCTAAAATTCCTGCAAGACTACGGTTATTTGTCATTGCTAAATATTTTTCAGCTTTTAAAAACCCATCATTAATCTTAATACTTCCATTAATGCCATCGTTATCAAAGCAATAATTCACAGGTGTGCCTGGAGTTAAAAGTTTAATTCCTGCATGAGTACCTCCAGCCGTTGGATAACAATAACCCATTCTGGTAACAGGGTCAAACGATGCTTTATTATATAAATAATAATCGAGATCCCAGTCCATGAATAATCCAGTGTGAAGATTATCCAAATCAGTCATTCCTTTGTTAATAATCTGGTACTCATTGATAATATATTTTGAGTTATTCGTGTTATTCCACGCATAAGAATTGCAGTTAACCAATACCTTAATCTGTGAACCCAGCGGAAGCGAGTCTCTAAAAGATGATGTCACTTGAAAATCTGAAAATACCGGCGGAATTACCCTTTGTGGTAGGGCTACAGGATAGAAATCATTGTCGTAATAAACAGTGTCTCCCAAAATTACATCAAGAATGTTCTGAGCCGAAACGCCCATAAGCAAGCCGCCTGAAGCCATTATTGATGTACTGTTATTATAAGTGAAACCTATTCCTTCTGTCGGGATACCTTTGTTATATCCTATCATACCATTACTTGTAATAGTAGTTGCCACCTTATTCGTATCAATATTTATAAAACCTGAATTAGCAATAAAAGTTATGTACTGAAAAGCTTTATAGTTATCGTCAGTATAGTTTAGTTTTAAAACAATTAATTCGTCAAGTGGTGCTGTTGGTTTTACGTAAACTTTAAATGGAACGCCGTTATTGTAAATAATACCCATTTTGGCAATATCACCGGCATTGAAAACAGAATCAATTATTTTTACATAAGGTGAAGCACAGGTTAATTTTACTTTAAAGTTTGAAGTGGTTGCGTGAAGATAGTTTCTGAAACCTCCTTTGATCTTTACTGTATCACCAACATAAAAATACTTTTTGTTAAAGCTTATATCTTCCATTACAACTGATGGCTTTAAAGTATCAGTGAGAGCTTTATAAAGATTTACTCTGCCTGCTCCAAGAAGTCCTTTATATGGAAGATTTGGAGTTAGAGTATCAATAATATCGGAGTGAACTTTAAGTTGCTCGCCCAGCTGTAAAGCATTCATTTCAGGGAAATATGACTTAACAATAGCAGCGTACCCTGCAACTATCGGTGATGCAAATGATGTCCCTGAGCTATAATCATACTGACTGTTAACATTTGTTGTCCAAATATCCTGACCAGGTGCAGCAATATCAATAAACCATCCATAGCTTGAATTTGCCCATTTGGAATCAGTGTTATTTGTTCCGGCAACACTTAATGCATGTTGATAGGAAGCAGGGTAAATAGGTACAAGTGAAAATGAATTACCACCGGCGCAAACAACAAGTGCATTTCTGTTAAAGGTTGCATAATCAATTATATCCTGACCATATTGACCTGGATAAAATGAACCTCCCCAGGAACAATTTATTACCGAACAGCCATGGTCAGCCGCATAAACAATTCCTTCAAAAGTCATCGTTCCCTGCCCTGAAGCATTATCAACTTTTACAGGAAGAAACTTGCATTTGTAACCGGCTCCGCTCACTCCGATGCCATTATTTGTTCTTGCCGATGCAACACCTGCAGCATAAGTTCCATGAATTGAAGCACTGTACATTGGATTATTATTGTCGCTACCCATATTCCAACCCATATAATTGTCAATATAACCATCGTTATCATTATCAATTCCGTCAATAGGGTCGTTTAAATTATATTTAATATTTGTTGCCAGATCAGCATGTGACATGTCAAAACCCCAGTCGGTAATCCCAATTACTACATTAGAATCGCCCTGTGATATTTCCCATCCCTCGCAAGCTTTTGTAATTGCAAGATGATATTGTGAAGAGTACAAGGCATCATTAGGCTGGGTACATAAAGGATAAAAAATATAATGTGGCTGAGCATATTCAAAGTATCCGCTGGCTAATAAATTATTAATAGATTTCTCTATATTATTGCCCGTAAAATCAGCTTCATATATCAACGAAAGGTCAACGAGCTTGTAACCTGATGGGCTCATTTTATTTTTCAAAGGTTTTTTATCAGGAAATTTTTTTGAAATAGAATTTATACCTGATGCACTAAAAATTTCATTTATCTTTTCAAGTTCAAGACTGCTTTTCTTACAGTTATCCTGATATGCTTCTTTTACTTTAAAAATTATTTTTCCGGGCAGATAGTCTTTTTTTGAGATGTTTTCAGGCAAACTGAACCTTTCAGCAGAATTGGTAGTCTTGAATGTCTGAGCGTTAGTAGCTGAAATAAACAGAGAAATGAACAAAAGAGTGCAAATTTTCTTCATATTTGGGAGTTTTAATTTGAGATAAAAATAATAAAAAAATAGCCATTATGCAATATTACAAAAAATTATAATCTGGCAACTCATCCATAAACTTATATTGCCCCGATTCAAAATCAATGCTGCAGCAATATGTTTCTTTTCCATTTGTCACAACCAGATATTTTACTTTGAAAAAAATATTATATCGGGCAATCTGGTCGAAGACATCCTGAGAAATTTTTACCTCAGGAGCTTTACATTCAATTATCATTAAAGCTTTTGCCGTATTGTCAAAAATTGCAATATCAAACCTTTTGGTAAGCCGGTTTACCTGTATTTCCTTTTCAACAGAAATAAGCGAGCCGGGATATTTCTTTTCAACTGTAAGAAAACGGAGAAAATTCTGCCTTACCCATTCTTCGGGTGTAAGTGCGACAAACTTCTTACGGATAATATCGAATATTTCCTTTTTTCCATTTTTTTCCTTAATGTTGAAATCTTTATTTTCCATTTTATGCGAAGTAAAGGTAATTATTTTCTTAAAATCTGTATTTTTGTTAATCAAATAAAAACTTCACGGCAAGTATGAAATACGAAGAAATAATCAGAGATATAAACAATAAGGTGTATTACCCTGTTTATTTGCTCATGGGTGATGAACCGTATTTTATTGATGATATCTCAAATTTAATTGAAGATACTGTACTTGATGAAGGCGAGAAAGAGTTCAATCAATCGGTTCTTTATGGTAAAGATGTAGATGTTCTGACAATAATCAGCTATGCTAAAAGATATCCGATGATGTCGAATTATCAGGTCGTTATTATTAAAGAAGCACAGGATGTTAAAAAGATTGAAGAACTTGAGACTTATGTCAAAGATCCTTTAAAATCAACCATTTTGGTGCTGTGTTACAAATACGGAAAAATTGACAAGCGTAAAACAATTGTTAAAACTATTGAAAAAACAGGAGTATTGTTTGATAGCGCCAAAATTTATGAAGATAAAGTTCCCGCATGGATAAACAGCTATCTGGCAAAAAAATCATATAAAATTTCTCCAAAGGCTGCAACTTTGCTTGCAGAAAGCATTGGTAACGACCTCGAACGGGTTGCAAATGAACTTGGGAAAATTATAATTAATACTCCGCAAGGCGTTGAAATTACTGAAGAAATTGTTTCTGAAAATACCGGAATAAGTAAGGATTTTAATATATTTGAATTTCAAAAGGCACTTGGGAGCAGAAATGTGTATAAAGCAAATCAGATAATAAACCATTTTATTAAAAATGAAAAGGATAATCCGCCTGCTAAGATAATTCCGATAATATACAGCTACTTTGCAAAACTTCTCAGCTTACATTTTCTCGAAGATAAATCACGAAACAATATTGCCTCCGCATTATCGGTAAATCCTTATTTTGTAAATGATTTTATAAGTGCTGCGCGAAATTACAATGTTAATAAGATAATTGAGATTATTTCGATATTAAGGGATTTCGACCTCCGCTCAAAAGGAGTTGGAGTAAGCACCGGCGAACCTGAAATGATGAAGGAAATGGTTTACAAGATTATGCATTAATCCTTTTGCTGAAGGTGTTATTATCTGAACAGATGAACCCTTTTTCTGTATTTAATGTATTTAATTGCTTTTTGTAATAATAATTATGTTAATATTGCTACAAAAACAGATGCTGTAAATCGGACTTATAATTACGAGTATCAAAAATGCTAATAAACCTGTCACGCTATTAAACATTTTAGTGTATAACCGAACATATAAGCAAAAAAAATAATTTAAAATATCGTGAAAAAACACCTAATTATTTTCTTTCTTTTTGCGGTAGTTATTATTAATCCATCAGTAGCACAAACCGATTCGCTCAAAGTTAAGAAAACACCAAAAAATGCTGTATTTCTTAGGTTAGGAACTATTGCGGCCAAAGATGCCGATGCATTCTACTCATTGGATTATGATAGGGTTATTCTGGCAAAAAAGAAAATAAAACTTACAATGAGTATTGGCATTTCTTACAGTTGGATGCATGATTATCTCAGAATTAGTTCGTTGTCTTTATATTATAATTCTATTGCAATTCCATACAATATTAATTTCTTGTATTATGTCGGGAAAAACTTTAATATAGAATCTGGGGTGGGTGTTACTTACTCAACACCATATTCAACGCATAATATATGTAATTATTACAAAAATTATCTGTTTCTATCAATAAATCCATTAGGGTTCAGGTATGTAGGGAAAAAAGGATTTACATCTTTTTGTAAGGTGGGTTATATGTTTGGTGATTTCCGATGGCTAGGAGGTGATGTTTACTATGATTCAAATTGTTACAACACAGAGGATGAAATTAAATTTTATCCAAATATTCATTTTGGATTTGGTTATTCTTTTTAAAAATAAATAAACTGTAATAATGAAAAAAGTTAATATTATTTATCTGATAGTTTTTTATATTACAATATTTGCGGTTTTGCTAAGTTCATGCAAAAAAGACTATCCCAAGGATACTCCCGAATGGATAAAGGAAAAAATTATTGATTACAAAAAACATGAAAATATTAATGCTTTTGTCCCACAATCAATTAAGGAATATAAAAATCCAGATGGTGATATAATATATTTATTCTACTATTCGGCTCGGAGTGGTGGCTATCGTTATATATATTATGATTTATTGGGAAATGAAATTTGTGAAACAACTGATGGAGGCACGTGTACAGTTCATGGAGTTGATATTCTAGACGGCTGTATTTTAAATCGTACAATTTGGACTAAAAGATTCAGTGATATAATCTAAAATAATCAATAATGAAAAGCAAGAAGCTTTCTTTATTTTTGTGTATTGACATATTCTTTTTGCGGGGGAAGTTTCGTGCAAAGCTATGACGTATTGCAAATAAAATAAATATAATGTCACCACGCGACAATTGTTACAACACAGAGGATGAAATTAAATTTTATCCAAATATTCATTTTGGATTTGGTTATTCTTTTTAAAAAATAAATAAAAAAGTTAAAATGAAAAAGTTTAATATTTATCTGATGGTTTTTTATATTACCATATTTGCTGTTTTGCTAAGTTCATGCAAAAAAGACTATCCAAAAGATACTCCCAAATGGCTGAAACAAAAAATTATTGAGTACAAAAAGTATGAAGATCATAATGCATTTGTGCCAATTTTTATTGATGAATATAAAAATACAAGTGGTGAAATTATATATTGGTTTTATTATTCGTATAGGAGTGGTGGTTCCTATCATATATACTTTGATTATTATGGAAATGAAATTTGTGGAGCTCAATTTAATTTCCAATGTACAATAAATGGTGAGCCAATTTTGAAAGGATATTCTGAAAGTCGTTCAATCTGGGTTCAAAATTTCACAGAGATTATTTAATATAAATTTATATAAAATTGATGAATTGTTTGGTTATTTTTGCTTATTGACATAATCTTTATGCGCAAAAAGTTTCGCATTAAACTATAACCAGAAAGTTGAAAAAACCAAAGAGTCTGTATCAAATCTGTTTTCAATTTTATTTTGACCCGGTTAGCGCTCAATTGCCAATTTATTATATTTTTAAAAAACAGAATTATTTCGGTTTCCCAAGTATTAGTTAAAAATTTGAGTCGGTCTCATTTTGTTAAATGTTAAATGATGTGACGAGTTTTAATGGTCAAAGAAAAAAAATCTCATTTTTTTAAAAAATATCAACAATAATCAGTAAAATGAGTATTTTTACAGTATGTATAAGTTTAAATTTTATTCTGACTAATTTTTATGAACAGCCTTTTAAGAAGATTACCGCTATTATTGTTATTCCTGTTCCCTGCGCTTTCAGTTTTATCACAAAATAATACCATCAAAGGTTTTGTATATGAGAAAGAAACTGCCGAACCCGTTATTTTTACTAATGTAGTTCTCCATAAAACCGGTTATGGTGCCACAACCGATCAGAACGGTTTTTTTATGATCACGAAAATTCCTGCCGGCGATTATACTTTGCTTATTACAACTCTTGGATATGATACTCTTCGTGAAACAATATCATTAAAAAAAGGTGAAGTCAGGTAAATAAAAAAAAAGCACACCCCACAGCAAC
>CAZELC010000028.1:0-7832 GCA_964512865.1 uncultured Bacteroidales bacterium | reverse complement strand
TATTTGAAAAAAGCTACTTATGAAATAAAAGGTGTTAATATTTCTGCGGAAGCGGAAAAACAAAAAACTGAAACAAATATTTCTGTTATTTCAATATCTCCCAAAAAAATAACACAACTGCCTTCCGTGGGCGGAACACCTGATATCGCTCAATACTTACAGGTTATGCCCGGTATAATTTTTACCGGCGACCAGGGTGGACAGCTTTATATTAGAGGCGGTTCTCCAGTGCAGAATAAAGTTCTTCTTGATGGTATGGTGGTTTATAATCCTTTTCATTCAATCGGTTTATTTTCGGTTTTCGATACAGATATTTTAAAAAATGCCGAAGTTTTTACCGGTGGTTTTGGCGCTGAATATGGCGGGAGAATTTCTTCCGTTATGGATATTACAACAAGAGACGGCAATAAAAAACGATTCTCAGGAAAGGTTGACGCAACAACTTTTGGTGCAAAACTATTAATTGAAGGTCCTATTGTTAAACAAAAGGATGATTCCAAATCAAGTGCTTCATTTATTATTTCTGCAAAAAATTCATACCTGAAGCAAACCTCCAAACTGCTTTACAAATATGTTGATACAGCCGGTCTGCCTTTTAATTATACTGATATTTATGCTAAAATTTCAATTAATACCCCGAATGGCAGTAAAGTAGGTTTTTTTGGATTTAATTTTAATGATAATGTTGATTACAGATCAATTGCCAAATATAACTGGGCATCTTACGGGGGAGGTACCAATTTCGTTGTGATTCCGGGAAAATCATCAATGATTGTCGAAGGACATTTCGCCTATTCACAGTACAAAATGAGAATGGTTGACGCAACTGAACTTCCTAAAGAAAGCTCTATAAATGGATTTAACCTCGGACTTAACTTTACTTCTTTTTCAGGAAAGAATGAACTAAGCTACGGACTTGAACTACAAGGATTCAACACGGATTTCAATTTCTATAACTCAGTAAACCGCAAAATAACTCAGGCTGAATCAACTACAGAATTCGGTGCATTTGTTAAATATAAATGGACACTGAAAAAATTCCTTATTGAACCTAGTTTCAGAATACAGGTATACCCTTCATTATCTAATTTTTCACCCGAACCGCGACTTTCAGTTAAATATATTGCAACTAAATGGTTCAGAGTTAAACTTGCTGCGGGAATGTATTCTCAAAACCTTATCAGTGCAAACTCCGACAGAGATGTTGTAAACCTTTTCTACGGATTTGTTTCCGGTCCTGATAATCTTCAATCTACTTTCGATGGTAAAGAGCTTAAAGATAAACTTCAGAAAGCTGACCATTTGATACTCGGCTTTGAGTTTGATATTCTTAAAAATCTTAATTTCAATGTTGAAGGTTATTATAAATGGTTTACACAGCTGACTAATATTAACCGAAATAAAGTGTTTGACGATTCTCCCGAATACTATGACAAACCTGATTATCTGAAAAAAGATTTTATTGTTGAAACCGGCGATGCAGAAGGTGTCGACTTCTCACTAAAATATGAACTAAGAAATATTTATATTTGGGCTGTTTACTCGCTCGGTTTTATTAACAGGTATGACGGCATTGTGGAATATCAGCCTCAGTACGACAGAAGACATAATGTAAATCTTGTGTTTTCATGGTCGTTCGGGAAGAATCTTAACTGGGAACTTGATGTAAGATGGAACCTTGGTTCCGGATTCCCATTTACACAAACACAGGGTTTCTATGAAAATATTACATTCGCTAATGGATTAAGTACTGATTATGTCCGCGTTAACGGTGATTTGGGAATACAGTACGCTGAAATAAACAAAGGACGTCTTCCTTGGTATCACAGGCTTGATATCTCAGCAAAGAGAAGTTTTCAGCTCACCGAAACGGCTTCTCTTGAAATTAATGCAGGAGTTACAAATGTCTATGACAGAGCGAATATTTTCTACTTCGACAGGGTAACTTATCAGAGAGTTAATCAGTTGCCAATTATGCCAAGTTTTGGTTTAAGCTTTAAGTTTTAATTCTGAAAAGCAAACTTATAATATCTTTCTCTACTTAAACATCATTGTAAATTCCCTTTATATGGAGTTTTTATAAATATAAATTTATGGAACAAGACGCTATTATAAAAATAATTGAATCACAAAGGAGTTATTATTTTTCCGGAGCAACACACGAAATCAATTTTCGGATAAAACAGCTTAAAACATTACGAAAGCTTATTCTTGAAAATGAAGCGGAAATTCTGGGCGCTCTGAAATCAGATATGGATAAACCACCGTTTGAAGCCCAGCTGAGCGAAATACAAATAGTAGTTCAGGAAATAGACCACTTTCTGGATTATATTAAACAGTGGAGCCATGAAAAGATTGTTCCTACACCTCTTATGCATCAACCGGGGAAAAGTATAATTGTTAAAGAACCTTATGGCGTAGTTCTTATTATTGCTCCATGGAATTATCCTTTCCAGCTTTTAGTCGATCCGCTTATCGGAGCTATCGCAGCCGGTAACTGTGCCGTACTTAAACCTTCAGAAATATCTGCTGCCACATCAGCACTTATGAAGAAACTTTTCAGTAAATACTTTAATGAGAATTATATTGCCGTTATTGAAGGCGGAATTCCTGAAACTCAGATATTGCTTTCGCAGAAATTTGATTATATTTTTTATACCGGCAGCACAGTGGTTGGAAAGATTGTCATGGAAGCAGCATCAAAATATCTTACGCCTGTTACTCTTGAACTTGGCGGGAAAAGTCCTTGCATTGTCGACAAAAACATCAATATAAAACAAACAGCAAAGAAAATATGCTGGGGTAAATTTTTTAATGCAGGGCAAACATGTATTGCGCCTGATTATTTGCTTGTCGAGAAAAGTATTAAAGCAAAACTTCTTGAAGAAATAAAAATAACAATAAAGGAGTTTTATGGCGAAAATCCAATTGAAAGTGCGGATTATACAAGCATTGTCAGTGAAAGACATTTTAGCCGACTTGTAAAATTTTTGTCTGACGGTAAAATAGTGACAGGAGGAAAATATGATAATGAAAGATTGAGAATTGAACCCACCGTGATTGAAGATATTTCATGGGATGATAATATAATGAAAGATGAAATTTTCGGACCTATACTTCCGGTACTTGAATTTGATGATGTTGATGAGGTGATAAATATTGTTAATGAGCATCCTAAGCCACTTGCACTTTATGTTTTTTCTAAATCCCGAAAGTTTCAGAAATTGATAATTAATAAAACTTCCTCAGGCGGCGTTTGTATAAATGATGTTCTTAGTCATATAACAACAGAACATTTGCCGTTTGGTGGAGTAGGTGAGAGTGGCATGGGAAGCTATCACGGTAAGAAATCTTTCGACAGTTTTACTCATGAAAAGTCAGTAATGAGAAAATCTTTTCTTATAGATACTCCCGTAAAGTACCCTCCTTATATAAAATTAACAGGTTTTATGAAAAGAATTATCAAGATAATTAGTTAATTTTGTATTCAGGAAAAATTTGTTTTTATGGATATTCAGGCTATAAAGCAGCGTTTTGGTATTATTGGTAACTATTATTTACTCGATCGTGCTATTGATATTGCCCGTCAGGTTGCATCAACTGACCTTACAGTTCTTATCAATGGAGAATCAGGCACAGGTAAAGAAGTTTTTCCTCAGATAATTCATCAGTTAAGTTCGAGAAAACATGGACCATATATAGCTGTAAACTGCGGTGCAATACCAGATGGAACAATAGATTCGGAATTGTTCGGACATGAAAAAGGTTCTTTTACCGGTGCGCATGAAGCACGTAAAGGATATTTTGAAGTAGTAAATGGAGGAACAATATTCCTTGATGAAGTTGCTGAGCTTCCGCATTCAACACAGGTTCGTCTTTTAAGAGTTCTTGAAAGCGGTGAATTTATGAGAGTTGGCTCTTCAAAAACATTTAAAACTGATGTGCGCGTTATTGCTGCTACAAATGTTAATATGCAGGATGCCGTTCAAAGCGGCAAATTTCGCGAAGATTTATATTACAGGTTAAACACTGTTCCTATTTCCGTGCCTCCTTTAAGAGACAGGAAAGATGATATAATTCTTTTATTCAGAAAGTTCGCGTCCGATTTTGCCGAAAAGTACAGAATGCCTGTAATACAACTTACTAATGAATCGCAGGAACTATTGAAAAATTATAGATGGCCGGGCAATGTCAGACAATTGAAAAATATTACTGAACAGATATCAATTATTGAAAAAGACAGAATCGTAACACTTGAAACTCTTGATAGATATCTTCCTAATATACAGGCAAACAAACTTCCGATTTTATTTAAAGGGCAGCAGGAGCAATCTGAAATTTCGGAAAGAGATATTCTTTATAAAGTTCTTTTTGATATGCGAAAGGATATTAATGAACTGAGAGCTATGGTTGTTGGTATTGTTAACGATAGTGGAGGCAGCTCAAAGCTTAGCGAGTCATCTTCACAACTTTTGCAGCAACTGAATAAAGATTATGAACCGGTTTTTTCAAAGAGTGAACCTTATAGAATTGAACATGAAGAGGAAGATACAATAGAAGATACTGAAGTGCTTGACGAATCTTTGTCGTTGCTTGACAGGGAAAAGGAACTTATTATAAAAGCACTTGAAAAGAACAGAGGAAAACGTAAAAATGCTGCAAAAGAACTCGGTATTTCCGAGAGAACATTATATCGAAAAATAAAGGAATACGATATTGATTTGTAAATATTTAATGCTTTAATTTTAACCGCAAACCTGCCTGCATACCTTCTGTATGTAAACCGGTAGGCAGGGCCGCCGAGTCGCAAAGAAAGCAGAATTAATTTGGTAATAGCTCCCCAAATGACAAATGATGATTTAAATATTGTTTCAAAACAGATTCTTGATGCCAGTTTTACAGTTCATAAAGAAATGGGACCTGGTTTGCTGGAGTCAATTTATGAGCTTTGCCTTATTAAAGAGCTTAAATCGAGAGGCTTGTTTGTTCAAAACCAGGTGTCTATCCCATTAATTTATAAGGGCGAGATACTTTCAAAAGATTTTCGTATTGATGTTTTTGTTGAGAATGAAATAATTATTGAAATAAAAGCTGTTGATGAAATTCTCCCTGTTCATAAAGCCCAAATAATTTCATATTTAAAACTTACTGATAAAAAACTTGGCTTTTTGATTAACTTTAACGTTGCATTAATGAAGGAAGGATTTTATAGATTTGTTAATAATTTTTGATTAAAATAACCATAATCGCCTAAGTGCTTATTTGCATCTGCGTCTTAGCGTCTCAGGGTGAAAAAAACAAAAAACAAACCTCTGCGTCTATTTGTCTCAGCGGTAAAAAAAATAATAAATTGAAAATAGCTGTTAATACACGTCTTTTGTTAAAAAATAAACTCGAAGGAATCGGTTGGTTTACCTTTGAAACATTAAAACGTATTACGCAGCAACATCCGGAACATGAATTCTATTTTATCTTCGACAGAAAATACGATGAAAGTTTTATATTTTCAAAAAATGTAAAGCCTGTTGTAATAGGACCGCAAGCGCGCCACCCATTTTTGTTCATTCTTTGGTTTGAGTTATCAATCCCATTTAAATTAAAAAAGATAAAACCCGATATTTTTATTTCACCGGACGGATATCTTTCGTTATTTTCAAAAACAAAACAGCTCGCAGTAATTCATGATCTTAATTTTGAGCATTATCCGAATGATGTTCCTTTTCTTGTAAGAAAATATTTTAAATTTTTCTTCCCCCGATGGGCTAAAAAAGCTTCACGAATTGTCACTGTTTCTGAGTTTTCAAAGTCGGATATTGCTAAAAACTATAATATCGACCCTTCAAAGATAGATGTTGCTTATAACGGCGCTAATGAAGTGTTTAAGCCTATAGACAATTCAGAAAAGGTAAAGATATTTAACCGGTATGGCCAGTCTTCACCTTATTTTGTTTTTGTAGGAGCACTACATCCGCGAAAGAACATTAAAAACCTTTTACTTGCTTATGATATTTTTAAGGAGCGGACTGATAACGATGTTAAACTTATCATTGTAGGAGAAAAGCAATGGTGGACTCAGGATATTGAGCAAGGTTATGAGAACATGATTCATAAAACAGATGTTATATTCACCGGAAGATTAAAGCAATCGGAGCTTTCAAAGGTTGTAGCATCATCACTGGCAATGGTTTATATTTCATATTTCGAAGGTTTTGGAATCCCTATTATTGAATCCTTTAATGCCGGTACAGCAGTAATTACTTCTAATGTTACTTCTATGCCTGAGGTTGCCGCTGATGCCGCATTGCTTGTTGATCCTTTTGACCCTTTAGATATTAGTAATGCAATGATTAGGATTTCTTCTGATGAAGAGCTTCGAAATTCTCTTATAGAAAAAGGATTTATACGTGCAAAAGATTTCAGTTGGCAAAAAACTGCTGATGCACTTTGGGCAAGCGTGGAAAAGTGTTTATGTTAATTTTCGGGACTTCCTATCAAAATTATTAAATCAATTTATTCTTTTGTTGCAGTCCTGAACCTGACAATTTTTGTGCTTTTAATACTTGCAGCTCTGAATATAATGTTCTCTTATCTATATTTTAGACCCGTCCTAAAAGGAATTTTTCATGAGATTGAAATTTGGGGAAAATCTTAGAATTGTTTTGTGGGTTTATATAGCATTCAAAATGAAGATGTTTATAGATCTTCAGCCAATAAATTATTTTCTGTAATTAATTCTTCGATTCTTAGTATCAGTGCTTTTGTTAATGGATATAGTCTTATTACCGTTTCTTTATCAAAGTCAAAAAAATCATTGTAGTCACCTTTACTCCTCTTTTCAAATAAATCTGTATAATGTTTTGCCAACACTCTATCAATTTTACCTGTTTTTACGTATAATTCACCAAATTTCTGACGTGTTCCTGAATGACTTGATGATTCAACGTTATTTGATATCAATAAAGCACTTACAGCGTAAAAACTTGCATAGTACATCCTGTTAATTGAAGTGTTCCAAAATTCATTATTAATAAGAACTTCCACTTCTGAGAAGGTTTCTTTTGCTTTTTGAAGCCGGTAATTAATATAGTCTTGCTTATTGAATGCTGTCATAATGGTTTAGCATCTTTCATAACATAATGATAGAAAGGAGTTACACTATATTTTGTATTCCATTCCTTTTCAGAATAAATCATTGGGCTTATCACTTCTCCTGTGTCAAATTCAAGATCATAAATTGAGTCGGTTAATTTTTTCTCAAGTTCGTATGTTACTTTATCTTCATTAACTAAAATTAACAAATCCCAATCAGAGTCTTTTTTTGAAGTACCGTGAACTCTGGAACCATAAAGAAAAATTTTGGCAGTAGGTTCTTTATTAATAATGATCTTTTTAACCTGATCTAATATGTTAACCGAACTTTTCATAAATCAAAAATAATATAATTTATTGAAATATCAAAAGAAATAATTCAGCATCAGTCAGAAATGACAAAAGCTTCCGGCGATGACAAACAGATGAAAAACTTCATGCATACCAAACCATTTTTTGCGCGGATAAAATCTTTCAAGCGCAAAGAAAATACAACCTGAAGTATAAAGCACTCCTCCTGCAAGAAGCCATAAAAACGCTTCCAGTGAAAGCCATTGCATAAGTGGCTTAAAAGCTATGGCTGCAAGCCATCCCATTAAAATATATAAAGTAGCGGAAAGCCATTCCTTAATTTTAACTCCGGTGCTTTTAATTAAAATACCAAAAACTGCAAGTCCCCATATTAAACCAAAGATAGTCCAACCCCAGACACGGTTTGGCATAAGCAAAGCTATTGGCGTGTA
>CAZELC010000027.1:0-15424 GCA_964512865.1 uncultured Bacteroidales bacterium | reverse complement strand
CTGCAATCCTTGCAGGAGAAGCTGCCGGAGTTTTTTTTCATGAAATATTCGGACATCGTGTTGAAGGACAGCGGCAAAAGCAGGAAAGTGATGCTCAGACATTTAAACGTAAGGTTGGCAATATGGTGCTGCCTCCTGATATTTCAATAATTTTTGACCCTACAATAAAAAAGTATCGCGGACACGCAATGAACGGCTCTTATGTTTATGATGATGAAGGCGTGAAAAGTGAAAAAGTTGTTGTTGTCGATAAAGGAATTCTTAAAGATTTCCTGATGTCAAGATGCCCAATTGACAGCTTTCCCAAATCCAACGGTCACGGAAGAGCTGCCGCCGGAAAACAACCTGTGGCACGACAGTCAAATCTTCTGGTTGAAACTTCCAAACCTTATTCTATGGAGGAGCTTAGAAAAATGCTGATTGAAGAAGCAAAAAAACAGGGGAAAGACTATGGTTATCTTTTTAAAACAGTAGAAGGCGGTTTTACCATGACGGGCAGATATGTTCCTAATTCATTCAATGTAACACCGCTGGAAGTTTACAGAATTTATGTAGACGGTCGCCCTGATGAACTTGTAAGAGGCGTTGACCTTGTAGGAACTCCACTTGCCATGTTCTCCGAAATTGTTGCCGCAGGAAATGATTCAGAGATATTTAACGGTACTTGCGGTGCTGAGTCAGGCGGTGTTCCTGTATCAAGTGTTACTCCTTCCCTATTTGTTAAAAAAGTAGAAACGCAGCGCAAAGCAAAGGAACAAGACCGTCCGCCTGTGTTACCACGACCAGATGTTACCAGTCCTCAATAGTAATTTAAATAAAACTTTTTATGAAATTCCGACTTACAATATATACAATAATCACTATATCGCTGTTTTTAAATTTTTCTGCGCTTTCTTTTGGTCAGAGTCAGAAATCTGATATTATTAAAAAAGCAATGAAGGATGAGCTTTTCAGAAATATTGAAAACCTAAAACTCGACAATTTAAAATCTCCGTTTTTTATCAGTTACTCATTATGTGATGCTTCTGCATATTATATTAACTCAACACAAGGAAGCATCATAAAAGAAAGCTGTAAACCTTTCAGAAAAGAAGATGTGAGAATAATTGCCGGCGATTATAACAGAACTAATGAGAATTTTGTGGATATAAATTCTTTCTGGAATGATTATAACGGGAGTGACAATGTCTGCATTGATGATGATTATAACGGCATAAGGCGTTCATTCTGGATTATGTCAGACACAAAATATAAAAAAGTTGCAGAATCTTATGAATCCAAAATATCTGCTATTAAACAACAGAATATTCCTGAAGAAGAATTAAAGCTTCCGGATTTTTCCAGATCCGATAAAATTATCATGAATTTACCATCTGAGGATTTTGAAATTGATAAAAACAAATGGGAAAAAGCTGCAAAAGAGCTTTCCGGAGTTTTCTGCAAATTCAATGAAATAAACAGTTCTAATGTTCAGATTTTCGTTTTCAAATCAGATGTTTATTTTGTTAATTCCGAAGGCACTGAAGTAAAATACCCGGTTTCAGTGGCAGCAATAAGAGTGACTTGCCAGACAATGGCTGATGACGGCGAAAGACTTTTTGATTTTTTAAATTATTATGCTATTAATCCAAACGATCTTCCTTCTTTGGAATCAATTAAGACTGACATTAATAAAATGGCTGACAATCTTGTCAAACTGAAAAATGCAAAAGTGTTTGATGAATCATATTCTGGCCCTGTGTTAATTGAAGGTCAGGCTTTAGCCGAAATTATTGAACAAAAGTTCTTTTCATTTAATCCATCGTTGATAGCCGCAAGAAAACCAATTTTGAGCGACCCTCAAATGGCATCTTGGGGAGGAGCCGGAGTTACAGAAAACATTATGGAAAGTTTTATCGAGAAGAAAATTATCTCACGCGATCTTACAATTAAGTCAATTCCGGGGTTGAAAGTTTTTGAAAACACAAAGCTTATTGGCAGTTACCAAATAGACGCTGAGGGCGTAAAACCAACTCCTGATTTAGTTCTGGTTGAGAACGGAGTTCTAAAAAACTTCATAAGCGGACGAACGCCTACACTCAGATCAAAATCATCTAACGGACATTGCCGTACTGCATTGGAAAACGGAGGCATCACCTCTGTAATTGGCCCAGGAGTTATTAGCGTTACATCCTTCAATACAATCAGCAAGGACGAACTTCGAAAGAAGCTTCTTCTAGCAGCGAAAGAGGAAGACCTCGAATATGCTTACATCATCAGAAAAATGGAAGACCCTAATACTAGAGTTGATATTAGTGAACAGTTAATGTCGTTTTTCGGCGGAGGAAGCGACAACAAAAGATCTACATCCAAACTGCTTTATGTTTACAAAGTCTCGGTTAAAGACGGCTCTGAAGAACTTGTAAGAACAGTTAAAATCGACGGTTTTTCAATCAAAAACTTTAAAAGAATTTTGGGCGTTGCTAATACTCAATTTGTTTATAATACTTTGGTAAAAGGTAATAAAGCGTTTTACAACTCATGGAACTGGCAGTTGAATGGTATTTTATCATCTTTTATTGTACCTGATGGTATTCTGTTCGAGGAGTTAGACTTACAAAAAGATAAAAAACCTGTTCTTACTAAACCGCCGGTAGTAACTAATCCTGTTGGCGTTAAAAAGTAAATCAGCGATCGCTGTTTTTAATATAGTATTCTTTTAAACCTTCAATCGGGCTTTTAATATTTTTATAAACCTGTAAATTATATTCGCTTAGCACCTGTTCAAGCTGTTCTCCGAAATAATAACCAACCGAACCAACAAATCCTATTCTGCTTGAGTCATGATTTTCATACTTAAGAATATTGTATTCGATGAACTTTCGAAATGACCTTTTTATCAATTCAATAATATATTCGTTGCTTATAAATTCAAAAAGGAACTCGCAGTATTGCGCAAGGTAAGCATTTGGGTTTGGTTTATTATAAACATTATCAATAATGAAATCTCTCGTAAGGTTATATTTCTTAATGAATGAAAGCTTAAGCTCGAAAGGCAGTGCATCAGTAAGGAAAGCTTTTAAAATCATCTTCCCCAGATATGCACCACTACCTTCATCACCAAGTATAAACCCAAGCGATTGAATATTATTTGTTATCTGATCACCATTATAAAAACATGTATTTGCCCCTGTTCCCAGAATACATGCTATACCTGATTCATCGCCAAAGAGACTTTTTGCAGCTCCCAGAATATCTGTGTTTACTTTAACTTTTGAATCAGGAAAAACCGAATTAATGATGGATTTGATCTTAATTTTATTCGCATCTGAAGCACATCCGGCACCATAAAACTCTATTCTTTGAGCATTAAGAGTTTCTGTTTTAGAAAACACTTCATCAAAAATAATTGATTTAATTTTATCATTATCAGTAAAATAAGGATTAAGACCGGACGTTGTAAAGCTCAAATTATTCCCATCTTCATACAAAAAAAGCCAGTCGGTTTTGGTAGAGCCACTGTCAGCTACAATAGTTATATTTCTCTTCATCTTATAAATAAAAATTCTTCCTGCAAAGCAGATTAATTTGATTTTTATACATTTGTGCAAAGATATCATAAAAAAATGAGAAAGATTTCTATCACCAACAAATTCATATACTACTACCTGCTCATGGGTCTTATGACTATTTTTATTATCAGCGGGCTTTCATTTTATATGGCAAAAAATGCTCTCGTAGAAAGAACATTCAGTCATCTTACCTCAGTCAGAACTGTAAATCAGAAGAGAGTAGAATCTTTTTTTAATGAAAGAATAAAAGAATTGTCACTTGTTTCGGGCTCAGATGAGATAAAAAACCTTATTACAGATTTTAAAAACAATGATTCAGCCAAATGCTCTATGGAAACAGGCATTTCGTTTATTAACAAATTTCCAGGCTTTGCAGAAAATTACAATTCACTATTTATTATTGACAGCATTGGGAAGCACAAAATGATTTTCGGCAATAATAGAAGTAACCTGAATTGCAATGATTTGGTCTGGAAAGAGGTTGAAAATATATGTCTTAAAGCAGGAGCAGAAAAAAATGCGATTATCAATGAAATCACAAGTAAGTATAGCGGAAAACATTCGGTTATTATAGGTTTCCCGATTAAATGCCCTTTTGCTGAAAATACAGGCTGCTGCCTGGCAGGCGAAATAAATATTGCTGCTCTTAATGATATTATGTTTGGTGATAATCCCGAAAACGGTTTTGGAAAAACAGGCGAATCATATTTAGTGGGAGGCGACTCACTGATGAGAAGCATTTCGAGGTTTGGCTATCCCAAGGTGTTTAGTAAAAAGATAATTTCTTCGGCATTTATCAAAGCTCTTAATGGCGAAACCGGAGCAATGGAATGTTATGATTACAGAAATATGAGAGTTTACAGCTCATTCGGAAAATTAAATGTAAAAGGACTTAACTGGGTTATTATTGCTGAAATAGATGTTGATGAAGCTATGGCTTCCGTATTCAGCCTGTTGAAGAGCATATTGCTGATAAGTCTGGCAATAGGAATAATGGTAGTTTTTTTCACATTTATGATTTCAAAGAAATTTACAAAACCCATAATTAAACTTAAAAAAGCCGCCGAAAAAATCGGAGAAGGAGAATTTGATACTTATGTCAGCACCGCTTCAAAAGATGAAATTGGAATGCTCACAGATACTTTCAATATAATGGCTGAAAAGCTTAAAATGCAAACTAATCAGCTTAAAGAACGAGAAGAAAGACTTGAACATTTTTATGACGCAACTATTGATGGCATCATACTTCATGATGAAGGTCTGCCTTTACTTGTTAACCACGCCGTTTCAATTATGACAGGTTATAAAGAAGATGAGCTTGAAAGGATGAAAATAAAAGATCTTATTGATGTTGTTGACAAGAAGTCGGATTTTAAAGTTACACTTGTTCCTGTTACTTATGAAACTACCTGCAAAAGAAAATACGGGAAAAGATTCCCTGTAGAAGTTCAGGAAAAATCCATCGAATATAAAGGCCGGATGGTCAAAGCTCTCGTTATACGTGATATCACTAAAAGAATTGAAGTTGAGCAGATGCTTGAAAATGAAAGATTGAAAAGCTTCTCATGGGTAATTGACGGACAGGAAATTGAACGTCAGAGATTAAGCCGCGAGCTTCATGACGGACTCGGGCAGTCATTAATAGCAATAAAACTTCGCCTTGAAGGTGCTATTGATTCGGCTGATGAAAAAACCAGAAGAACAATAAATGAAATAAGAAGTCTTTTTGATAATGCAATTGATGAAGTGAGAAGAATTTCAAATGACCTAATGCCTACAGGACTTCAGGAATTTGGGATAGAAGTGGCTTTACGGAAACTCTGCTCCAAGCTTAACGAAAGCTCGGGAGTTGAAGTGGTGTTTTTTGCAGAAAATATTCCCGCAAAGATTGACATGAAAACAACGCTTTATCTTTACAGAATATCACAGGAAGCAATCAATAACTCTTTAAAACATGCTCAAGCCAGCCAGATATCAGTATCTTTATATGCAGATGAAAATTTTATCGACCTGATTGTTGCAGATGACGGAAAAGGTTTTACATTTGACATGACACATAAATATGTCGGCAACGGACTTTATAATATGAGCGAAAGGGTTAGCATGCTTGGCGGAACTTATGAGGTTAAATCTGAGATAGGAAAAGGAACAATGATTATTACCAAAATACCGATAAACATTAATGAAAATCAATAAATAATGAAAGAGAAAATCAAAATTATTTTAGTTGAAGATCATCAGATTGTAAGAGACGGGATAAAAGCATTACTTGCTGAAGGTCCTGATATTGAAATCATTGGTGAAGCTCAGAATTTTGCTGAGCTTCGTGATATTTTGAAAATTAAACTTCCAGATATTATAATTATGGATATTTCATTGCCTGAGACTTCCGGTATTGAAATAACAACTTATATAACAGAGAAATATCAAGGCACAAAGGTCCTTATTCTTTCAATGTACACCGAAGAAGACTTCATTTTTAATGCTATTAAAGCCGGTGCAAAAGGATATCTTCCAAAAAACACAACAAGAAAAGAACTTCTTGACGCCATAAGCACTATTAATAACGGAGGAGAATTTTACAGCGAGACGATTTCAGGCATAATCCTGAAAAGCTATGTTAATAAAGCAAAATCAGCCGATAATAAAAATGTAAAAATAAACAAGGAAGATCTTCTAACTCACCGTGAAATAGAAATCCTTAAGCACTATGCCGAGGGATACAGTAATCAGGAAATTGCCGATAAACTCTTTATAAGCATAAGAACTGTTGAGTCACACAAGAACCATATAATGCAAAAACTTGAACTGAAAAGTACTGTTGACCTCATAAAATTTGCCATTAAAAATAAAATTGTAGAAATATAAATTTGAAATTATGACGAAATTTAAGAACATTATTATTCTTATCAGCCTTATTACAATATTATTTCCGGTACTTGTAAGAGCACAGGAAGAAAAAGAAAAGAAAGTTACTCTCGACGGAAATGTGGATCTAGTAAGCCGTTATATTTGGAGAGGAGCATGCTTAAGTAAAGCACCAAATATTCAGCCCGGTGTTTATATGAATACAAGCTTCGGATTAAGCGTTGGAGCCTGGGGTTCGTACAGCATTATGGGTGATTATGCAGAAGCCGACTTTACTGCAAGTTATACATTTAAAGGAGTTTCACTTACTTTTTATGATTATTTTGTAATGGATGAGTCCATAAGCGATAATAAGTACTTCAACTACAAAAATGCTACTACCGGACACCAGTTCGATTTGATCCTAGGATATCAGGGACCTGAAAAATTTCCAATAAAATTTACCGCTGCAACAATGGTTTATGGAGCTGATAAAAAAGTAAGTGAAATGGTAATTGATACTATCACAATGGATACAACCAGAACGTATGTCAATAATTACTCTACATACCTCGAGTTACAATACACTTTTCTCGATATGCTTGATGTATTTGTCGGTGTTACACCTTTCGAAGGTGTTTACGGAAGTTCTTTCGGGGTTGTAAATGCCGGAATTAACGCTCATAAATCTTTTAAAATAACCGAAAAATTCCAGCTGCCAGTTTTCGTAAGTATTATTGCGAACCCTCAAAAACAGAATATATTTTTTGTGGCAGGAGTAGGATTTAAGTTTTGATCATTTAAATTTGAAATTGTTCGACGGTGTTGTACTCGTTATCAGAATACGATATTTTTTAAAGCCTTAGATTAAGTAAACTCATATTGGGTGGTTTGCAAAACAATCTGTGCGAATCTGAGTAATCTGTGGTGAATAATTTTTAAATACAGATTTTCACGGATAGATGAGTTCAAAGTTTAAGCAAAGCAATCTGTGGAAAATTATTTCTCCAAATAATCCTGAAAAACCTCTTGCAAGTATGATTTACCTTCAATTATCAAAGAATCTCTTTTGATAATTGTTGAATCAGTTACACTCAACTGGAAATACCTTTTTAAAGGATAGTGATATGTAAAATAACCTCCCGGCCTTATCCATCCTACTCCTTCTTCAAATGAATAATAAGCAAACTGTTGAGTATAAGGATTTAAAATGTTTTTGCTCCATTTAAATTCATCGGCTTTTATACCAAGCTGGGGTAATAAAGTTGCTGCAAAATCTGTCTGAGAGCCAATTCTGTTTACCTTAGTTCCCTGATATTCTTTTTTTATAATATCACCGCATAACATAAATACTATTCTTTTATTTGCAGGCTCATAAAAATCATGACCTCTGTATGACTCATGGCTGTGGTCGGAGATAAAAACAAACAAAGTGTTCTTAAACCATAATTGACTTCTGGCATCAGCAATGAACTTTCCAATGCACTTATCGGAGTATATGGCAGAATTAACATATTCGTTCTCGGTATCATACAACTTTTTCATCGGTGCACCAATATCATAAGGCGAATGTGTACTCATGGTAAACAATGCTGCCATAAAAGGTTGTTTTTCGCCGTTTATCTGTGATAAAAAATATGGTAATGTATTTTCATCCTGAATGCCAAGCTTCCCTTGCGGAAGGTTATCCGGGAAATCCTTACCCTCCATAATCTTGTCGAAACCTGCATCAAAAATATAACCTTTCATATTTCCGTAAATAAGCTGTCCACCAAAATAATATGAAGTTTTATAACCTTCGTTTTGCAGCATTTTGCCTAAATACGGAAGTTTGCCGTACTTCTCCGGCTGGTTCACCACATTAGCAATAGGAAAAGCAGGATAGCCACTGAATATTGAAGCCATTCCCTGTTGCGACCTTTCACCTGAGCTGTAAAAATCAGTAAAAAGAATACCTTCTTTTTCAAGTTCCCTGAAATTTGGAGTAATGCCTGCATCACCACCAAGAGATTCAATAAGATCTGCCGACCAGCCTTCAAGAATGAAAATTACAATATTGGGCTTTTTTGTGTTAAGTATTTCAGGGCAAGTATCTTTAGTTACCTTGAACATAGACTCCACAGTCATCTTGGCTAGACTATCATCATAAACCTTAAACGGGTTACTGTTAAGGTTTTCATAATTGTTCAGAATGCTATGCATCATGTTCCAGGCAGAATTTACAGCTGTTATGTTAAGTATATCATATTTGGAAAAGTACGACTGGCTCTGATTTATAGGAATCTGCTGTGTACCGCCTCTGATTCCAAGGAACATCGCAGAGCCGGCTATCACGAAAAAACAAAAAGAAAAAAGTATATTCCTTCTTATGTTTTCAATTTTTGTATAAACCCATTTTCTGTAAATCCAAAATGAACCAAATAGCTGAATGCAAAATATTAATGTGATTATTAAAAATTCGGATGTCCCTGCAGTATTTGTAATTTCCGCAGGATTTTCCAGGTAATTTAATGCCTTGAAATATAATTTGGTTTTCCATTCACCGTAAACACCTATCTCTGCCGTTGTTATGAAAAAGTATATCAGCAGAACTAAAAACACGTAAATAAGGTTAATTTTATTCAACCATTTCGGGTTATAAAAAGTCTGAACTACAAGTAAAATAAAAGGTAATATCATAATATAACCGCATGCGGATATATCAAGATTCAATGCATAATAGAAAGTGCTGATAATCGAATAGAAATCTATTCCTTTCAACAAAGAAGCGTAGTATAAAAGAAAGAAAACTCTTGAAACGGCAAAAACCAGAAGCCAGAAAACTATCTGCCCTAAAAATGACTTTAATGTATATTTAACTATTGCCAAAACCGGTAGAAATTATCTTCAAAAATACATAATAATGTCGTTTATGGAGTATTAAAACATTAAACATTTTTATTTCATGTCTGATAATTCGGTATATTTGCATCAGATAAAATATGTATTATGAGAGAATTAACTTTTTTGTTTTCAGTCGTTTTTCTTTCGCTGTCATCAGTGGTTTTTGGTCAGGTTAAAACATCAGCCGAGTTTCTGATTCAGGAAGGTAAAGTCGGCAAAGTCGAAATAAATATGCCGGTAGAAAAACTAAATAATATCTACTCAAAAGACAAAATTGAGGTTGTTAACTACAAAGAAGACGGCAACGATTATTCTTTGTACAAAGTTTACGGTGATGATAAGAAAAAATCTGAATTTGAGATAGAAACACTTTGCGTTGATATCTGCATGGTATCAAGAATCATGATATTTTCTTCAAAATACAGAACAGCAAAAGATATTGGAATAGGCAGTACTTATGCCGATCTGAAAAGCAAATACACAGTTACTTCTATTACTGGTGGTGAAAAAGGTCTTATAATTTATGTTGATGAACTTTCACAGGTTGGATTCATTGTTAATGTTGCCGGCGTTACTGCATCTCCGGGTCAGAAATTATCAAAAACTGCTGTTCCTGAAACAACTGCGATTGAAACCATTGAGATGTACTGATATTTTTCCGTATGAGTTTTAAACTAAAACTGCTTGTCAGCCTTACGGCAGTTATGGCAATTGTGCTTTCAGCAAGTAAAATAACTTATGATCAGGTTACCGAAAAACCTCGCAAGACAGAAGACTCAACCCTTACGATTATTTTTGCCGGTGATGTTATGCAGCATTTGTCGCAGGTAGAAGCAGCGTGGAACGATTCATTGCAAACTTATATCTACGATTCATGTTTTAAATATGTGAAGCCTTTGGTGAGCTCAGCTGATATTGCAATTGCAAATCTTGAAACTACACTTGCAGGAAAGCCATATTCGGGTTATCCTCAGTTTTGCTCGCCCGACCATCTTGTTACAGGATTGCTTAATGCCGGATTTGATTATGTTGGAACAGCTAATAATCATTCTTGTGATAAAGGTTTAAAAGGAATAAACAGAACAATTAAGGTACTTGACAGCCTTGGATTAGGACATACCGGAACTTTTACAGATTCAGCCGAAAGAGAATTGAAATATCCACTTATCATAAAAAAGAAAGGTTTTAAAATAGCCTTGCTGAATTATACTTATGGAACAAACGGAATAGTTCCTCCAAAGCCTGCAATTGTCAATATGATTGATGAGAAACAGATGATTTCTGATTTAAAAAGAGCTAAGGATTCATTACCCGACAAAATAATTGTGTTTATCCACTGGGGACTGGAGTATAAATTAAATCCGGATGCGTGGCAAAAACAGGCAGCCGATATTTGTTTTAATAATGGTGCTGATTATGTAATCGGTTCTCATCCACATGTACTGGAAAGGATGGAGAAAAGAAATTTTCCGGATTCTAACGGCAAACAAACTATTCTGGTTTATTCGCTTGGTAATTATGTTTCGGCACAACGCGACAGAAATAAAGATGGAGGTGCAATGTTCAGTTTGACACTGAAAAAGAAAAAAAATACAGTTGTGCTTGAAAATGCCGGGTATATTCTAACATGGGTTTATCTTAAACAAGAAAACGACAGGAAAAGATTTTATATTATTCCCGTTTCTGAATATGAAAATAAAGAAAGCTTTTTTGATTATGCAGGTTATGAAAAAATGAAGATTTTCCTAAAAGATTCCCGTGATTCACTTGGAAAACATAATTTGAATATCGAAGAGATTATTTTCCATCCCGAAACTTCAAAATGGTATTCCGAATAAACTGCAGGGATGCAACAATATCTTAACTATTGATGATATACTTAAATCATCAACAACAAACGAAAATTCCAAATTTTATTCTTGACAATAGTAAAAACCGTAAAAATCTTCATAAATTTTTCCATAATAATTAATAAATCAGATTTTTCTTTGATTAGCTGATTTTTTTTCATATTTTTATATCAGTTATATCGATAAATCTAACACTATCACTATTTGGAGCTATTTTAATTAAATATTAACTATTTTTAAAACAGCTATTTAATAAAAAGCTCAAATGAAATATTTAGACAATTTCAAATTAAACGAAGAAGTTTAATTTATAACCAAACCAATAACAGGATCATGAAAAATATCAAATTTGAAATCAGAGTAACCTTAATTTATTTTTTAATTGGTATAATCTGGATTCTGTTTTCTGATATTATATTCGACAGTATTTTTACTAATATAGAGGATTTAACAAAGTTCCAAATTGTGAAAGGTACAGCCTATGTATTTATCACCTCAATATTTCTTTATTTTTTCATTAAAAATCACATTAACAAATTGCGTAAATCAGAAATGCAGGAAAAATTAAGGACCGACTTAATTGAAGCTCATTACGAAGAAACAAAACAATTAAATGAAGATTTGAAAAAAGCTAAAGAAAAACTGGAGCTAAATGAAAATAAATTAATAGAAGCGCAATCTCTGGCTCATATTGGTAGTTGGGAATTAGATTTAACTGATAACAAATTAACCTGGTCTGATGAAGTTTATAGGATATTTGGCTTTGCCCCACAGGAGTTTTCTGTTAATTATGATATTTTTCTAAGTTTTATTCATCCTGAAGACCGTGATTTTGTGAATGAGTCGTACAGGAATCATATTGCAACAAAAAAACCTTATGATATTGTTCACAGGATTATTTTGAAAAACGATGAAATAAAATATGTTAACGAGCGCTGCAAATCGGATTTTGATAATAAAGGTAACCCGATACGTTCAATTGGCACTGTTGCCGATATTACAGAAAAGACAAAGGCAGAACTCTTAAAGCTGGAAACAGATAAAAGATTAAAAACACTTATCGATATGGCTCCGTTCGGTTCGCATACATGGGAAGTGAAATCAAATGGAGATATGATTTTTCTTGGCGAAAACCTTTCGGCAAAGAAAATTCTTAAAGCTGACAATGATTATCTTATAGGGTCAAAAATTGAAGATGCTTTCCCCGGATTAATAAAATCAGGTATTCCTGAAATATATAAAAATGTAGCCCTTAGCGGTGAACCTTATTTTACCGAACAGTTAACTTATATCGATAAAAGAATTGAAGGAGCTTTTGAGCTTCATGCCATGCAAATCGCACCTAATATTATGACTGTCTTTTTTATGGATATTACTGAAAGAAAAAAAGCAGAAGAAGCACTCAGAATGTCAGAGATTAGGTACAGACGATTGCACGAAAGCATAATGGATGCTATTGTTACTGTGGACAATAATTTTTTCATGAAAGATGTGAATAATATATTTACAGAAATGCTTGGTTATTCAAAAGAGGAATTAGCAGGCATGACTTTTTATGATATTACGCCTGAAAAATGGCATTCAATAGAAAAGGAAATAATAAGTAAAGAAATTAGCGAAAAAGGATATTCTGATGTTTTTGAAAAAGAGTATATTAAAAAGGATGGTTCTGTTTTCCCTGTTGAATTGAGAGTTTTTTTAATTAAAGATGATGAAGGTAATCCGGAAGGTATGATAGGAATTGTAAGGGATATTACCGATCGCAAAAATCTGGAAACTAAAATTCAAAATCATTTAAAAGATCTTGAACGTTCAAATAAAGAACTTGAACAATTTGCCTATGTTGCTTCTCATGACCTTCAGGAACCACTTAGAATGGTTTCCAGTTTCACACAATTACTTGCACAAAAATACCGCGACAAACTCGATAATATTGCTGTTGATTATATTAATTATGCAGTTGATGGTGCTAACAGAATGCAAAGGCTTATTAATGACTTGTTGGCTTATTCACGTGTTCAGACAAAAGGAAAAGAGTTTATAAAAGTCGATATGCATATTGTTTTAGGTCAGGTATTATCGATGCTCAGCCAGACAATTTCTTCAAAAAATGCTCTTATTACTAACGGAGAGCTACCTTTTGTAATGGCTGATGAAAGCCAGATGATTCAGCTTTTTATGAATTTAATAACTAACTCGATAAAATTTTGCTCAGTAAATCCCGTTATTCATATTTCCGCTTTGGAAGATGAGAAATTTTGGATTTTTTCATTGAAAGATAATGGGATTGGGATCGAAAAACAGTATTTCAATAAAATATTTCAGATTTTTCAACGCCTTCATACAAAAGATGAATATATTGGAACCGGTATTGGTCTTGCAATTTGCCAAAGAATTGTGGAACGCCATGGTGGCAAGATTTGGCTTGAATCTGAAACGGGTTCAGGAACAATATTTTATTTCAGTTTACCAAAAAGAAAGGAGCACTAAGTTATGACAGAAAAAAATACAATGAAACCTATCGACATTTTAATTGTTGAAGATAACGCCGGTGACCTTAGGCTTATAAAAGATGTGCTGCTCGAAAGCAAGGTATACAATATTATTAATTCAGTTAAAGACGGAGAAGAAGCTCTTGAATATCTTTTTAAAAGCGGTCGTCATAAAGATAAAAAAACTCCTGATCTAATAATCCTCGACCTTAACCTGCCACGAAAAGACGGCAGGGAAGTTCTTGCTGAAATTAAAACCGATTCTTTACTGAAAAAAATACCTGTTGTTATTATGACAATGTCGCAAAGCGAAGAGGATATTTTAAAAGCTTATAACCTACACGCTAATTGTTTTGTTACTAAACCAATTGATTTAAACCAGTTTATCAAGGTTGTCAAATCTATTGAAGATTTTTGGTTAACAATTGTAAAATTGCCAACAAATGACTAAAAGATGAGAACGATTAATATTTTGCTCGTTGAGGATAATAAAGGAGATGTAGTAATCATCAAAGAATTGCTTAAATCTACCGGACTGAAATGTGAAATTACACATTGCCCGCGATTAAGCGATGCTCTTGCATCACTACTTAATAACAACTTTGATGTAATCCTTATTGATCTCGGTTTGCCTGATAGCTCAGGCATTGAGACTTTTAAAAAAATAAAGGAATGTAATCAAAACGCACCTATTGTTATTCTTACCGGTCTTGATGATGAAGAACTGGCTCTTACAACCGTAAAGGAAGGCGCTCAGGATTATTTGGTTAAGAATCAACTTAGCACAAATACGATAACACGGTCAATTAAATACAGTATTGAACGTAAACAGTTCGAAATTTCTCAAAAAAAGAATATTCACAGGCTTTCTGTTTTATCCGAAACAACTTCATTCATAAATCAATGCGAGGAAATCCGTTGTATTTTCGATAAAATGTTTCTAAGCGTTAAAAGGCTGCTGGAAAATGCAATTGTCCTGCTTGCCGAATCAAAAGATGGTTTTAATGTTAGATTTACCAATACTTTTGGTTTTGATAAATTTGCAAAATTAATTGAAGATAATACAGGAAGAGACTTTTTTAACGAAAGTATTACCCTTGAAAACCTCAGCTCTGATGATTTTGATATTATACTTTCAGGAAAACTTATAGCCGTTAAATCAGGTTTTTTTGAATTGTTTAATCAGCTAATCGACATTAAAACGGCAGAACTTCTAGATAAAGAAGATTCTTTAAAATATAAATACAAGATAGGACTGATTTGGGATAAAATGTATTTTGGGAGCATTACAATCTTTCTACCTGAGCCTATCATAGAAGAAGACAAAAATGTAATTGAAGCTGTTGCCGGTCAGGTATCGCTTAATATCTACAGAAAAAAGATCGAAAAAGAACTGAAATCCAGTGAGGAGAAATTCAGAAAAATTGCTGAAAACCTGCCAATTCCTTTTGGATGTTATGAGATTAACACTAATAAGGTGGTATTTCTTAATTATAAATTTACTGAAATTCTTGGTTATGGAATATCTGATATTCCAAATGCAAAACACTGGTACGTTAAAGCGTTTCCAAATCCGGAGTACAGAAGTCAGGTTATTAAATTCTGGCGGGAAGCAGTAAATGATTTTAATAATAAAATAATTGAAACTCCACCGGTAATAAAAATTCAGGTTGTTTGTAAAAACAGGTCAATAAAGACTATTGAAATTACATTCACGCTTGAAAAAGAGCTTGTTTATACTGTTTTCACTGATGTAACCGAAAGGGATACTGCATTAATTGAAATTGAAGCTAAATCAAAG
>CAZELC010000026.1:0-15938 GCA_964512865.1 uncultured Bacteroidales bacterium | reverse complement strand
CGTAAGCAAGTTTTTTAAGAGCATCATTCTTCATTGCAGAGTTATTTCCATCACGATCTGTAGGCCCGGAGCCTGCAATGAGCAAAGCAACAGGAATATTACTGAACTTTTTCGGAGTTGTAAGCGTTCCATATATCTTTCCTGTAGGAGTTTTTAAAGTGATCTTCTTTTCGATGAAAGATGAATCTTTAGTGGCCTCAGCTTGAACAAATGCAATATTTATCAATACCAATATTAAAACAAGAACAAATTTTCTCATGACTTTTTTTTGTAAAAATAAACAAAATGTAACTAAAATATGTTAATGACTGATCACGAACTTTTTCCTGTAAATCTTTTTATCTGTGGTCAACTGAATGAAATACACGCCATTTTTAAAGTTTGATACTGCAATATTTAGGTGTCGATTAGTTGCAGAATAGTATTCTCCCGAAAATATTTTCTGTCCAAGATAATTTATAATTACAACATAATAATTTTTCGAAATGTCATCATTAAATTCAATCGTAATATTATCTTTTGCAGGACAAGGAATCACTTTAACAATATCTTCATCAAAGTTACTATTATCAACTCCAACAGGCTTATCTATTGTTAAGCAATACTGAAATGTTTTTGAACATCTTGGAATTGTAACTGTAGCATTAAAACAAGCAGGATAATAACTACCTACGGGCCAGTAGGTATGCCAATAAAAATGTCCTATTGCAGATGGTGTATTGTTATTAGTTACTGAAAATGATGCTCCCGGAATTCCTTCATCCCATGTAAGAATTAGGTTTTGAGTAGTGTCATGCAAATGAGGATAAATATTAAAATAAACGTCTGTATCACTTACAGTTTTAAGTGAATATGTTACATCCAAAACGTTATACTCAGTGGCATTTGGGTTAATTCCGGCAAGTCTTGGATTGGTGCATACAATCGAATAAATTTGCATATCACGCATAATAGAACCAATCTTTAACATAGTGCCATTGATTCTTCGATATTCATCAATCTGGACAGCATAAACACCTGAAATATTCATTGATGGATCCAAAGTTAAAAGGCCAGTTAAAGAATCAAGTTTTATTGGGTGATCAGATTGAATAGGATATTGTTCAGAATAGCCTGAAACATAGGTTACGTAAGGTACAGAACCAACAGGACCATCATCAAAAGGAGTTACAAGCTTGTATGATATTGAGTCGCCATCAGGATCAGTCACATCATTATTAATAAAATTCTGCTGTCCTGAACATACAATTAAAGCAGGATTCGTATTAAAATGAGGTAAGGAGTTATAAGGTGCATTGAGATTGTCAAGTTTTGCTTCAACATAAATATCAGCACTAGTTGGATTTACAATTGTGTTGGATGGGTTTCTACAACACATTGTATAGTAAAATTTATAACTTGAACACGGTGGCAGTGAAACAATTCCCTGATATTCATATTTTTGAACACCAAATAGCAAACCGCCATTGCAAGTAGTTGGATATGCTGAGTTGCAATAAATAGGTATTTCTGTTCCCGTGCCAGATACCTGATTCAATGTCACAGTAAAACTTCCGCATGAAGAATTGAAGTAAATTGTCGAAGTTGCATCTACTGCAACCCCGGAACAATCACGATAAAAGCTAAGGGTTACCAGATAATTATCACCAGTAATATGAGTGGCATTTAATTCAACTCCTGCTACATGAGAAGCTATTCCATTTATTGAGAAGATTAAGAATAATGCAGGAATAATAATTTTAAGTTTTCTCATTTTTAGTTATTACTTAATGACAACCAGTTTTTTCTTAATAGTTTCCTTTTCCCCATTAATGATTATAAAATAGATTCCATTATCTATCTCACAAATAGGAACTTGCAGATTACGATTACTATTATTCAAATTATAATCTTTTGAAAGCACTGTTTGTCCTTTGTAATCAATAATCTTAATATTATAATTACCATTAGTAAGGTTCTTAAAATCTATTGAAATAAATTCATTTGCAGGATTCGGATAAATTAATAGTCCGTTATCTGAGTCGTAACTTTCGATATTATTAAGGTGTGAAAATACGTTGATGCAATATTGATATGTATTTACGCATAGGGAGTCTGAAACAGAAACTTCAAAACATGAAGGATTGAAACTTGTATCCGCCAAGGTTGTAATCCAGTTGAAATGACCGATTGCATTTGGAGTATTATTATTCGAAACATAAAAAAAAGCAGAAGGAATACCATTATTCCATGATAATGAAATATGCCTGCTTGTATCAACGCTATGTGGATAAACATTAAAAGATAAATTTGTATTACTTACAACATCATAGGAATAATTAAAATCCATTACATTATAAGCTAATGAGTTTGGGTTTATACCTGCCAGACATGGTCCTTCGTTAACAGGTACATTGCAGCTTATTACTGTAATCTGAAGATCCCGAATAACAGAACCAATTTTAACAGGCAAATTATTAATTCTTCTGTATTCATCAACTTGAATCGCATAAACACCCGTAATATTTAATGTTGGGTTAACATAAATATATCCCGAGGCAATGTTAAGCGAAATTGGGAACAATGAATTGATTGGCTGATTAAAATAATAACCCGGGTAAAAAGAAACTATTGGAATAGCACCATTTGGCCCATCATCATAAGGTGTAATAAACTTAAATGAAAGTGAATCACCATCTACATCATTTGCAGAATTATCTATATTTATTGGTTGGCCATTACATAAAACAAATTTTGGTTCTGCACTAAAACTGGGCAAGGAATTATAAGGAGCATTAAAGTTATCCAAATCAGCTTCAATATAAATATCTGCCGAAGTAGAATTGTTGATTGTATTAATCGGATTTCGACAACATAAACTAAAATATATTTTCCAATCATCGCTAGGAGGAAGGTTTACTTTCCCCTGATATTTGTATTCCTGGACTCCGTAAATAGACCCACCACTGCATGAAGTTGTAAATCCTGGGTCCTGAGCGCAATAAATAGGTAATTCGCTTCCAGTCTCGCTAATGAGTGGCAATAATATAGAAAAGGTATCAGCAGTTGAAATAAAGTTAATCAATGCTGTCGTTTCAGCAGAAACTCCGGAACAATCTCTATAAAATGTAAGAGTTACAATATATCTATCTCCAGAATCATGAACTGCAGTTAATTCAACTCCTGCTACATGAGAAGCATAACATCTTAAAGATGAAGCAAAAAGGATAAAAAGGAATACAATCGTTAACTTCTTCATATCATACCTTTTGAAATGAATTGTAAATATAGATATTTCCTGTGGGAAATAAAAATTATTCAGCTATTATTTCCATATTAGCAATGAAACTTAAACATTAAGGTGAATTGAAGGGGAAAAAACAATCAACAATAATTAATTGAGAATGACTAAAAATCAACAAAATACCATTAAATAAAACTTAAGGTAATTTAAATGGTCAAAACTCAAGCATGCCTTGAACAGGAGGAGTTGAACCTGAAATTAATTCAAAGAAATCTGATTCAGTTATTATTGGCACTTTTAGTTGTTCGGCCTTTTTACGTTTTTCAGGACCCATCTTTTCACCGGCAAGAAGATAACTTACTTTTGATGAAACTGAGCCAATATTTTTTCCGCCATTTTCCTCAATCATTTTTTTAATTTCTTCGCGGGAAATACTGAATACACCGCTTACGACAAATGATAATCCTGAAAGCTTGTCGGATTTTAAATTTGAATCTGAACTGCTTATCTCAAAGCGAAGTCCTTTTTCTTTTAGTCTGTTGATGATATTTAAATTTCTCTCATCAGAAAGATTCTTAATAATACTTTCAGCAATCTTATCCCCTATTTCTTCAACTTCTTTAAGTTCATCAAAACTTGCCTTTAGAATGTCATCTATTTTGCCATAGTGATAAGCAATCTTTTTCGCAACCGTTTCGCCTACATATCTTATCCCCAAAGCGTAAAGAACTTTTTCAAAAGGCGTATTTTTAGATTCTTCAATTCCTTTTAAAATATTTTCTACTGTCTTTTCTTTGAACTTAACTATTCTTGCTTTATCTGAATCTTCTGGTTTGTAGATTTTCTCCAGTCCAAAAAGTTTATCATAAGTCAGATCATACAAATCTGCAATATCCTTTACAATTCCATTATCATAAAGAATTTCAATTTTCCCTTCGCCAAGGCTGTCGATGTTCATAGCTTTACGCGAAATAAAATGTTCAAGCTTACCTTTTATCTGCGGCGGACAATTTATATCGTTGGGACAATAAAAATTAGCTTCTCCTTCCTTTCTTATTAGCTCGGTTCCACATTCGGGACAATTTGAAATATATTTCAACGGTTCAGAGTCAGGGTTTCTCTTAGATAAATCAACACCAACAATTTTAGGAATTATTTCACCGCCTTTTTCAACAAAAACATTATCACCAATCCTGACATCCAGTTTTTCAATGATATCAGAATTATGCAAGGAAGCTCTTTTAACAATTGTTCCGGCAAGTTGAACAGGTTGAAGGTTTGCCACAGGAGTTACAGCACCTGTTCTGCCAACCTGAAATGCCACAGAAAGAAGTTTTGTAGATACCTGTTCTGCTTTAAACTTATATGCAATTGCCCAACGTGGCGACTTAGCCGTAAATCCAAGCTGGTTTTGTTTTTCAAATGAATCAACCTTAATTACTATTCCGTCAATATCATAAGGAAGCTGTTTTCTAAGCTCATCACAATCCTGAATATATCTGTAAACTTCGTCAATGCCTTTGCATTTTATCATATAATCGGAAACTTTAAATCCCCATTGTTTTGCTTTGCGCAGGCTTTCGTAATGAGTTCTGAAATTCAGATTTTCTCCTAACAAATAATAAAGATAGCAATCAAGTCCGCGTTTGGCAACTTCAGCAGAATCCTGCATTTTAATACTGCCGGATGCAGCGTTGCGCGGATTGGCAAAAGGCGTATCACCGATCTCCAGTTTCTCTTCATTCAATCTCTCAAAGCTTTTATGAGGCATGACGATTTCGCCTCTTATTTCAAATTCAGAAGGAAAATCATTGCCATGAAGTTTTAATGGGATGCTTTTTATTGTTTTGACATTAACTGTAACATCATCACCCTGAATGCCGTCGCCACGAGTAACAGCCTGATTGAGTATACCATTTATATAGGTTAAACTAATTGAAACTCCATCAAATTTCAACTCACAAACATAATCGAAATCATCACCGACAACTTTTTTAACACGTGTATCAAAATCCTCAAGCTCTTCTTTAGAGTATGTATTGCCTAATGAAAGCATTGAATATTTATGTTTTACCTGCTTGAAATCTTTTGTAATTCCACCGCCTACTCTCTGGCTTGGTGAATCAGGTGAAAGAAACTCAGGAAAGTCTTTTTCCAGCTTAACGAGCTCTTCTAAAAGCATATCAAACTCATAATCACTTATTGAAGGAGAAGATAAAACGTAATAATTGTAATTATGTTGATTGATAATTGAAGAAAGTTCTTCTATTCGTTGTTTTGCTTGTGACTTATCCATTTTATTCAATTACAAATTATATTTCACAGAGTTACACAGAGGTTTCACAGAGTTGCACAGAGTTTCACGGAGTTATTATTAAATCATTTGATTTTCCTCACTCTTTTCAAAGTTAACAAATTCATTGGATTAGAGCCGAGTCCTTCGATGTTTTTTTGAGTAAAACGTAAAACCTGATCGTAAAATAATACAACAACCGGTGCTTCATCAATAATAATTCTATCCATCTGTTTGTACAAACTGTATCTCACAGAGTCATTAACTTCCGACAATGATCTTTCATAAAGCTTATCATAATCCTTATTTGAAAAATGAGTATAATTTGGCCCCTTAGGACAAAAATTAGGACTGTAAAACAATGAAAGATAATTTTCCGCATCCGGATAATCTGCTATCCAGGAACCGCGAAAAAAAGTTACTTTAGATTTAGCAATCATTTCTCGAAGTGTTGCAGGCGGATTTACATCTATTTTAACTTTAAACCCAACCTCTTCAAGCTGATGCTGAATAAACTGACATAGATCGAGATAAGAAGCAGATATTGACAATGTAATGTCTGGCAATCCTTTTCCGTTTGGAAATCCGGCCTGTTCAAGTAATTGTCTCGATTTATCAGGATTATAATTATAACCTTTCACTTCGGCAGTATCAAATGAAGGCAATCCACATGGGACAAAACCATAAAGTCCCGGATTACCTATATTGTTACGTAAGAACTTCATCATCTTTTTCCTGTCGAAGCCATAGCTTATTGCCTGTCTTATCTTTTTCAATTTAAGCGGACTATTTCTAAGTTCAGGAGAAGTGCTGTCCATAAGAATTCCAAGATACTCAGTATTCAAATATGGCTCGGTTATCATCTTAAATTTTCCTTCATATTTCGGATTCAGAGTTCCTTTATTAGTAAGAAATTCGTCTTTATAACTTGCATCAATACCCGACATGAAATCAAGATTTCCTTTTATGAATTCCAAAAAAGAAGATTGCTTATCAATTAAAAATGAAATGGCAACAGCATCAAGATAAGGCAATCTTTTATCACCATCAAATTCAAAATACTTTTCATTTTTAACTAAAACAAGCTTTACACCTTCTTTCCACATTTTAAAATGAAACGGACCGGTTCCGACAGGATGCCTTCTGAAATCTTTTCCATAATGCTCAATTACTTCCCTTGGAACAACAGAACAGTATATCATCGAAAGCAATCCCAGAAATGGAGGAAAAGACCTTTTTAGTGTAATTTTAAATGTACTATCGTTAATTGCTTTAAATAAGAACTTTTTATCAGAACTCTGAGCTACATTATTAAATATCCATGCACCGGGAGATGCGACTTTCTCATCAGTAATACGGTTCAGACTGTATTCGAAATCATAGGCATTTACCTTTCTGCCTTTACCTTCTTTAAACAGCGGGTCATCATGAAAGAAAACATCATCACGTAAGATAAAAGTATATTCTTTGCCATCAGGTGAAATAGTCCAGGTTTTCGCTATACATGGAATTATATTCATCTTTTCATCAAGTTGAACAAGACCGTTATATAACTGATTGCATGCCCAAATCAAAGCCTGATCTTTAGCAAAAGCAGGGTCAAGAGAAGATATTCCGGCAGTTTCATTGTAGCGAAAAACAGTCTTCCCATCTTTATTACTCTTTTTTACGCCACAAGAACATATAAGCAAAACTGTAGTAAGCAACAAAACACCGGGAATATGGAAACTTTTCATCAGCTTTATGAAACTCATTCTTTCAATAATAAGAATACAAGTCAAACTTAAATCAAATTTTGTGATCATTTAGCTTGGTAATGAAAAAGTATTAATTTTTTTTTAACAATTCATCGTCAGGCAGAGCAGGTTTTTCTTGAACAAAAGTGAAAGAAAAAGATTGTCGAAGCCTGACAGGAAACAAACGAGTCCGACTTTATTTGGCATAACGTGCTTACGTCACTCTTCGACTCGGATATATAATGCTATCACATTCAATATCCGGCTCTGAGTGACTTTAGGGATTAAGAGCTGGTGTTTTACCTGTAACTATTACCTACTAAAATATATTAATAGAGTTTTTATTATCACGTGCACGGTTTCAAATAAAATTAATAAGTTTGTATTTGATTAACACCAAACTATATGAACAAGTTCATGATAATGTTCTTCAGCATAATGTTATCTCTTTATGCGCTGGTTAATTTTTATGTTTGCAAACGTGGATGGCAGGCATTGCCTGATATTAAATGGATAAAGATTTCTTATCTGGCAGTTTTTATTTTTCTTGCACTCTCTTATTTGCTTAGCCGTTTTCTCGACAGAACAGATTTTCTTAAAACTGCATCTTTCTTTAACTGGATCGGTTCATTCTGGCTGGTGGCTTTTCTTTATTTTTTCCTCATAATCGTTTCAATTGATTTAATAAGAGTGTTGAATAGCTTTCTGCATTTTATTCCTGCTGTAATATACAAATTCTATCCGCAGACAAAAATGTATCTTGCGCTTGGCAGTGTTATAATTGTTTTAGGATTGCTTATTGGCGGATATGTCAACACATTGTTTCCTGTTATTAAAAAGATTGAGATTGTTACCGGCAAAAATATAGGTAAAACAGGAAGACTTAGGATAATTGCTGTTTCTGATACTCATTTCGGTTCGACTGTTAATGCACAAAGAGTTAATTACCTTGTCAATAAAGTGAATGAATTAAAGCCTGATATAATGATATTTGCTGGCGATATTATTGACGAAGAGTTAAATTCTGTCATTAAGAATAATATTGCTGATAATCTTCGAAATATTAAAGCTACCTACGGTGTTTATGCCATCACCGGAAACCATGAATATATCGGTGGAATAGATGCAACGTCAAAGTATATCCGATCACATAATATTAAACTGCTTCGCGATGAAGTTGAATTTGTTGCCGACAGTACAGTTTGTCTTGTAGGTAGAAACGATCGCGATATGAAACGGTTCGTAAAAGCTGACAGGATGCCGCTCGAAACCCTAATGGAAAAATCTGATAAGACAAAATTTATTGTTTTACTTGATCATCAACCTTTCAACCTTGAGCAATCTGAAAAGAATGGTGTCGATCTTCAAATATCAGGGCATACGCATCACGGACAGTTCTGGCCGATCAGCATTGCTACAAAAGCTATTTATGAACTTGACTGGGGATTTATCAAAAAAGGAAATACAAATATTTATGTCTCGTGTGGCTTTGGTACATGGGGACCGCCGGTTAGAATAGGAAACAGGCCGGAAATTGTGGTGTTTGATATTGTTAGTAGTATTGAGAAAAAGTAGAGTGATGAAGTATTTAGTATTTAGTTAAATAGTTATTAGTTAAACAGTTATTAGTTAAATAGTTGTTAGGTGTTTGTTGTTAGGGATTAGTTATTAGGGGTTAGTTATTAGGTGTTAGGGGTTTGTTGTTAGTTAATAGTTAGCGTTTATGGCAAAAAAGAAAGAAAGAAAATTAAATTGACTATCTTTGTAAAAAGGAAATTATTATGACATTTTGGAATAACGACACAGAAATTCAATTCTTTACAGAAGCATTAAAAAACTTTGCTTCTCCTGAACAACTGTTTTATAATTTGCAAGGCGGGTATTTTGCGTATGTTCCAAAAGGCTCGGATGCTGAAGGAAAAACTTTACAAAGCAGAAATTCATTAATTGGACAATTTACTGAAAAATGGAGCAAGATAGTATTTGAACCAATTGCAAATGAATTAGGACTTTTCGCTGTCAACAGCGTTGTTTGTGATGAACTCGGTTTGACAAGGCAATCAACTGCCGACCTTGCATTCTGCACGACTAATCAAATTAGTCAAAAACCAGAGAACATAAAACTTATTTTCGAAATTAAAATGAGTGTTGTATCTAATTACAAATTCACTCATCCGAATAAAGTTGAATTTATTGGCGATTACAAACAGCACAAAGGAAATCCCGCATTGCTTCGTTCTGACTCAATGTTAAAAGCTATTGGAAAATCAATTAACATTAGAGTTTCAGGTATTGCATCAACAAAAATTCCTATTATTGTATTAGGGAATAGTCCGATAACAGAAAGCTATATCAAGAAAGTTGATTTTTTGAAAACAGCTGGAGTAATTCAGGGTTTTTGGTCATTAAATCCTAATCCAACAAATACTGACTTTGTGAAAATTACACCTAAAAAAGGTTTTCAAACAATATTAAATCAAGATATGCTTTTAACGAATTGCCGTGATTTGGTTTCGACTGAAATGAATTATTTTTCATCTATGATTTCAAAGGCAAAGCTTGGGGAAATAATTAGAATTGCAAACCAAGAAGAAACAGAAACAGGAAAAGCTGAAAAGTTTTTAACTTTAATCAAAAGCTAAAATGAAAAGAACAAATGGAACTGAGACAAGTGCTTTCGGAACAAACGGAAGAATTAATCACGATAGTTCAAAATTTTATAACTCTAAATTATATTCTGAACTGGAAGAGAAGAAAATCACAGATAAGAAAGAAAATATATTTCCTGAAGAATTTATCAATAAATTAATTGTTGGTTCTGCTCAAAATATGAGAGAGTTGCCTAATAACTCTGTTCATTTAATGATAACATCACCTCCTTACAATGTTTCAAAAGAATATGATGATGATCTCTCACTTAAAGATTATTTGCAACTTCTTGAAAACTCATTTAAAGAGACATACCGTGTTTTAGTTAATGGTGGTCGTGCTTGTATTAATGTTGCTAATCTTGGTCGGAAGCCATATATTCCATTATCAGACTATATTTCAAAGATAATGCTTGAAATTGGGTTTAATATGCGTGGTGAAATTATTTGGAATAAAGCCGCAAGTGCAAGTCCTTCGACTGCTTGGGGAAGTTGGCAAAGCGCAGCAAATCCAATCCTTAGAGATGTTCATGAATATATTTTAGTATTTTCAAAAGGTGACTATAAAAGAGAAAAAGGGGAAAAGGAGAATACTATTACAAAAGAACAATTCATGGAATGGACTAAATCTATTTGGACCATGAATGCTGAGAGTGCCAGAAGAATTGGACATCCCGCACCATTTCCAGAGGAATTACCATTTCGATTAATTCAACTTTATTCTTTTAAAGACGACATTGTTCTTGACCCATTTATGGGAAGTGGAACTACAGCTGTTTCTGCTTTGAAGTGTGACAGAAAGTTTGTAGGATATGATATTAGCAAAGAATATATTGACCTTGCTGAAAAAAGAATTGAACCATTAATAAAGCAAACAAAGATTGTCTTTAATCTGACTTCGATTGAGGAATAGCCAAAAACAACTAACAGCATGCTTGCACAATTAAAAATGCACAAGCACGTAAACAGTGAATCATTAGTCAGCAAATCAACAATGAAGGCCAAGATATAACTTTCAATTTCTTTTTGAATGAAAAACATTATCCCTCTTTTGAGAGTTATTTTTTGAAAAGCAGCCGGTCTTACTCAGCCATAAAAAAAAAGGATTAGAGATTGTTTTAGTAAACTTAAAGTTTAATATTGTGCAGTCAAAATATTATCAGCTCTTCGTGTCACAAAATATAGTTTTCATTCTTATTTCCAATATCAAATAAATTTACCTTTTGTTGATTTCCTATTTATCTTTAACATATCTTACCGAACAAGCATTGGTTTTGTAAGCATGGTATGAGCCGGCTTTAGTCAGAAGATAACTTAAGAATCCATACTTTGCATTTGGATAACCAAGCTCTGTGTCAGTCCAGAAATTGCTGTTTAGATTAATGCTGGTGAATTTATTTTCACGTCCACGTGAACCAGCAGGCAAGCCAGTAAATCCACTACTGTTAGTTGCACCTTTATTTGGTGCTTTCCAATCGGGAGTTGTAGATTTTAGTTTACCTCCTGCAACAGAATCGCCACCAAGATAATTAACAAGAGTTTCCCATTCAGCAAGTGTAGGTAAATGCCAGCCCTTGGGACAAACTTTCTTAGCCGTATACCAATTATAGAGATAGCCATACTTTTTAATATTAGCAGGATCATTATTATATGCCCAGCATCCGCTATCAGCTTTAAAGGCAAAGTTTTCGGCAAGCCATGTTTGAGTTCCAATTGTTACGGTTTTATAAACCTTTCCATCCCTCGTATCTGTGAATGTTCCTGTCTTCTGTGCAAAGGCAAATATCGAAATAATTGAAAAAGTAATCGTTAAAAACAAAATCCGTTTTTTCATAACTTAATATTTATTTGGTTTTCTATTTAATTGCAAAACAAATATAAATTCAGCTGTTTTAAAAAGCAAATTAATTTCAGAAAGCAATGATTAATTTATCAATAAACCCGTTTGCTATGATAATTGATATGTGAAGCTGAGCATAAATAAAAATCATTTTCCGCCATTAATAAACTGTTCTTCAATAGAAGATTGCTTCTCCAAATCTTTATAAACTTCATCTTTGCCGTAAAAGTAAAACGGGAACAAAGATTCATTCCACTTTGTTTTATCATAGCTGTATGATTTTGATTGAAGCGGTGAGTCGGTATAAAATCTATCAGCTAAATTGCCTTTAATAAAATGCGACACACTGTCGGAGTGCCATTCAAAGAATTCAGTTATTGTATATTCCTTTTTAAGTGTTCCTGATTTGAAATAATCATTTGTGTATTTATGCATTATCGTTTTGGGAAACCATTTGTCTTTTACTTGCTCATATTCAATAATAAGGTTACCATCAACAAACTCACCGTAATAATGTCGTGAAGGCAAAATAAAATTATTATTGCGCGGATAGTTAAAAGCTTTGTTTCTGAATGATGTTCTTTCTATCTTTTTAAATGCAAATGATTTTGAATCTATAATAAAACTGCCTGCTTCCCTGCCCTCGCTGTACCAGTTCAGTTCTCTGATATTTTCAACACCATGACCTTCGCTTGAAAACCTATCACAAGTATATTTAATAACAAAATCATCAGTTTTATTTGTTGTATCATAATTAAATGTATAAAAATTAAGTGCATTGGGATTTAATGAACTGTTAACAAGATTGTAAACAGGGTTTTCTTCAAGCAAGAGCTTTAAATCATCCTTATAAAAATTAAAATCTTCTATATCATATTTAAAACTGCTTCTCCTCATTTGCTCTATTGCAAAGGCAAGGCCCGAAGTAATTATTTTTTTCGAAGAAATCAATTTAAAAAGAATAACAACCTTTGCTTCAATAAGGTTTTTAAAAGTTCCGTTAACTTTTTCGTATTGCCGGTAAAAAGAAAATGAAGCAAAGCTTGAGTCGGTGTAGTTTAAAGGAATCATTTCTACTGCTTTTTGAACGGCATCTTTTGCCCTTAATCCTTTAACTGTTGTAAGACTTAGATCAAGCAATGGTTTGTTGATATAAATCTTTTCAACCTGATTCTTGGAGCGTTTAACGATTATAGTATCACGTAATCCGATAGCAAAAATCTCGAGACGGTATTTATTTAATTTGGGTGGAAACTGAAATTTAAACTCACCATTAATATTAGTCTCTGCATAAGTTCCCATATCGAGCGATTTAACAATCGCAAAAGGCATTGGTGTTGAATCCTGTTTGCAAAGCAGAACAGCTTTGAAATTTGTCGGTGCAAATCCCAAAATAGAAATAATTGCAAATATTAAACTCAGATAATATTTCATTTTGGCACAAACTGTTTCATTTCGCCGTTAGGTGTTATAATATAATAAGAAGATTTTTCGCCTGTTTTAACAAAATATTTTACTGTTATGGAATATGATATTTGTACTACAGGTTCAACTACTACCGGATTGATAACTATATCGTAGCCGTCATAATCAACCTGACTGTAAAACCTGGAAGTTGTTTTATTTGCTTCATTATAATTTGATGCTGAAGTTGATTTCTTTTTGGCAGCGTTTAATGAAGGTCTCGAAAATGCCTGATAACTAAAATATCTTGTTTGCGGATAAATTGTAATATAATTCTCAGCCATCACTTTCTTCATCGTATCGAGTTTAAATTTAATGAGTTCGAATGATTTGGTTTTGCTTTTAACTTCCTGTAAACATTTATATTTCAAACTGTCAATAGATTTCTGGATATTATTGATGAAATAATCGACTTTAACAAGATCATATATCTCTGCACTTGCAGCAGCGGATACAATTTGATTAAGCTTAGAGGAATTTTTATAAGAAACAGTCACATTTTTCTGCATTTCAAAGCCTGAAGGCACTTCGTTAAATGTTTTACTAAAAACTTTGTTCTCAGTTTGTATATCATATTTCGGCACAAATGACACCATATCGACACGTATTTCCGAAGTATCTATTCCGATATTTTTCAGTTTTTGTTTAAAGGCTGCAATTCTCTGATTCATCAGCTGATCGGTGCTTTCAATAGTTTCTGCGACCTGCATCAGATTAAACATTGCCACATAATTATCAGCTACTATATTATACAAACCGTTTACTGATATTACAATTTCATCATTATTATTTATAACAGCGTTTGAAACCGCATCACGGTTGTTGTTTTTAATTACCGGCGTATTATTATAGTTATAATTACCCGAAACCTGGGCATTAATACTTGTGAGTGCCTGGACAGCAATCATTGCTAAAATCAAAATTGTTCTTTTCATATTAATTATTTTATTGATGATAAATACTATTTGTTTCAGCTTTCACAAAGAAGCCGTTTAAGAATATCTGAACTTACATCTATTGCAAATATAAATTCTTTTGTATCAAAATCAAGGTTTAGAGTTAATTATGTTTAAATAACTCTTTTAAGGAATCTTATTTTAATAATACTCTTTCTATTTCAGCCTTTCTTTCCAGATGGTTTTTGCTGTAGCGCAGAACTTATTATTACTTTGAGTTTTAATGCTATGTATAAATGAGTTATCATTAACATCTTTTTCGGTGTAAGATGTAATTGAATCACCAAACCGGGACTCACCAATAAAGCGACCGTCAATAGAATACAAATAGTAATTATCGACAATATCTTCGGGAACCGATTCAAGCATCCATTGAAAATATTTAGTATTGTTTACGTGCAGATTAGTATCCACATCATAACGATTTATCCTGAACTCCTTAATATTTTCTGCCGTATTAATCGGCTCAATTTTCTCCGTTATATCATGATTCATACATTGTTCTTCACAAAACGACCATTTGTTCATAATATCATCAAATATTCTTACAGGTCTTCTTCTTTGAATGTCGAAGAAAACCCAAAGTCCTCGAGAACTTCCTATAACATCTCCTTTTTCATCATAAATAATATTTTCTCTTATACCTTTGATGGAAGAAAATTCTGACAACCATGTTCGGATGGTGATCTTTTCCTTGTAAACAGGATAACGGTTCATTGTAAGAACGCCGGATAATAAAACCCATCCGATATTTTGCTTTTCGAGATCATTAAGGCTATGACCAATTATAAAACAATGCTCGGCTGCTGCTTCTTCAAGTAAAGTAAGCACAGCTATCGAAGAAGCTTCCCCGAACTTGTTCATTTCAAAATATCTCAGCTCAAATTGCTTTTCAAAATAGTTTTTCAAGCAGGCAATTTTAATTTTATTATTAAAGAAATGAGTATAATTTGAACAAAATGTTGACAAAAAGGATCAACATATTTTTGTAAAATTCTATTTAAGAGCAGTCAAAAGAGAATATCCCATCAATTCACCTTTATCGCTATATGTTTCGGTTTTCACAAAACCAACACCTTTTGCCACCCATACTTTTGATTTAGTAACTACTTTCATCCCCATAACCGTTGTTTCAACATCGTATTCGATTCTGTAACATTCAAAAGTTCCTGCAGGTGTTGTGAGACTTTCTTTTGCCTTAACGGTACGGTCGTAAAACTTTATAACAGTTGTCATGCTCATTGCACCCATCGCCATTGTTATTGTAGCAGAGCCATCGTTAAGTTTTTGTCCGACAGTAAGATTATTAGGAAAATACATTTCATTAGCGTCAACAGTTATTTGTCCCTGTCCTGCATTGCCGGTCATATCAGATGGTATGAGAGCTTTCATATTCATCAGAAAGTTTTCTCCATCGCATTTAGCTGTATATTCAGATGATGTAGGATTATTTTTGGCATCGGTACCTTCTGATTTCATTTCAATGATAGTGTAAGGTCCGCTTTGCTTAACAGATACAATGGTTGTTGTTGATTTCCCCTGAATTTTACCTTTTTTATCATAGCTTGTAGTCTCGGTTTTGGTACCTTCTTTTGTAGGGAAAAATGCCGAAGCGCAATTTTGTGATTTAGCAGTAAAAGCAAAAGCAAGTAATGAAACTGCAAATGTGAAAACGAATTTTTTCATAATTATAAGTTTTAATTTATTATTTCATTTGAAAACACTGCAAAGTTATGATTTTTTTAAAATGACGCCATCATTAATCCGCAGGGATATAA
>CAZELC010000025.1:0-15942 GCA_964512865.1 uncultured Bacteroidales bacterium | reverse complement strand
CTCTTTAACCTGATCAAAAGTGTACTTGTGTCCATACCAGGTAACCATAGTATCATTAGTTTTAACAGTGAAAACAATTTCCCTGTTAGATTCAACAGGATGATTCGGGCAAATACAAAGTATACATTTTTCCTGATCCAGTCCGGTCATATAAAACATGTCAGAGTTTTGCCTAAACGGAAAATTCTGATCACCATTTCGAGGCATTTCGTCGTTTGAATTAATTATTACAAGCGAATTTGGCTTAAGATTTTCTTGAAGTTTCATCCTGTTCCTTATAAAGAAACTTTTATCAATTTTATTGTATCTCATATTGTTTATTTTGATTTAGTTAAAATAGTGTTCTTAATAAAAAGTATATCAGTGTTTTGCGTAAAAATAACGAGAAAAATCAATTTTTTACTTTGTTTTATAATTTCCAAAATATATTTTTGCTTCTGATAATCAGTTACAAATAAATAAAAATTTTTTGAAATGACCGATAAATTGTTGTCTTTTTCATCAATTACAAAAAAAATTGTAATGGCTTTGGCGGGATTATTTCTTGCCGTTTTTTTACTGGTGCATTTAACGATAAACTTAATGCTATTATTGAATGATAATGGCAAGATGTTTACGGCAGCTGCTCATTTCATGAGCACAAATATTATTATAAAGGTTTTCGAAATTGTACTTTTCGGAGGCTTTATTATTCACATGATATTTGGATTATGGGTAACTTTTAAAAATTGGGCGGCTAGACCGGTAGGCTATTTTAAATCAAATAAATCGGAAACCTCTTTCTTCTCAAAATACATGTTTCATACAGGCGTAATAATTGGTATTTTTCTGCTTCTTCATTTTATAAATTTTTATTTTGTAAAACTTGGTCTGGTAAATCCACCGGCAGGACTTGATACGCATGACTTTTACGGTATGGCATTAGTGCTTTTCCATAGTAAAGTATATTCGTTTATTTATATTATATTCTTTATTTTTCTGGGGTTTCACTTAAATCATTCAATTCAGTCAGCATTTCAGACTATCGGTATCAACCATAACACTTATATCAAAACTGTTAAAATCATTAGCACTGTTTATTCAGTAATTGTTGCTGTAGGATTTTCTATAATACCATTGTATTTTATGTTCTTCTTCAAATAGAATAACATTTTGGTTTAATAAATAATTGAATAAAATATCATTATCAGGAAAAGTTACAATTGAAAATATCTCCTGATTCAAAATAATGTAAAAAGTTATGACAAAATTAAACAGCAAAATTCCGGAAGGACCTATATCCGAAAAATGGACAAACTACAAATCACATTGTAAGCTTGTTAATCCGTCAAATAAAAGGAAACTAGATATAATTGTAGTTGGAACCGGACTGGGTGGTGCTTCAGCAGCGGCTTCACTTGGCGAACTTGGATATAATGTTAAGGTTTTTTGTTATCAGGATAGCCCCAGACGAGCACATAGTATTGCAGCACAAGGAGGTATTAATGCTGCAAAAAATTATCAGAATGACGGCGATAGTGTTTTCAGATTGTTTTATGACACAGTTAAAGGTGGAGATTATCGTGCACGTGAGGGAAATGTATACAGATTAGCTGAAGTAAGTAATAGCATTATAGATCAATGCGTTGCACAGGGTGTTCCTTTTGCCAGGGATTATGGCGGATTACTTGACAATAGATCTTTCGGCGGTGCACAGGTATCCAGAACGTTTTATGCCCGTGGTCAAACTGGTCAGCAGTTATTACTCGGAGCTTACGGCGCATTAAGCAGGCAGGTGAAAAAAGGTTCTGTGAAACTTTACAATAGAAGAGATATGCTTGATGTTGTTGTTGTTGATGGAAAAGCAAGAGGAATTGTAGTGAGAAATCTTGTCACAGGTGAAATTGAAAAATATTTCGGGCATGCAGTTGTTCTCGCAACTGGAGGTTATGGAAATGTTTTCTTTCTTTCAACTAATGCAATGGGTTCTAATGCAACACCGATATGGAGAGCTTATAAAAAAGGAGCAATGTTCGCAAATCCTTGTTTTACACAGATTCATCCTACCTGCATCCCTGTTCATGGTGATTTTCAATCGAAGCTTACACTTATGAGTGAAAGTTTAAGAAATGACGGAAGAATATGGGTTCCTAAGAAAAAGGAAGATGTAGAAAAATTGCGAAATAAGCAACTTAAACCAAACGATATTCCTGAAGAAGACCGTGATTATTATCTGGAAAGAAGGTATCCTGCATTTGGCAACCTTGTACCCCGTGATGTTGCTTCACGCGCAGCAAAAGAAAGATGCGATGCAGGTTTTGGTGTAAGTAGTTCAGGATTAGCTGTATATCTTGATTTTAAGGAATCAATTGGGCGTTTGGGAAAAAATGTAATAGAAGAAAGATATGGAAATCTTTTCCAGATGTATGAGCAGATTATTGCCGAAAACCCTTATGAAACACCAATGATGATTTACCCGGCAGTACATTATACCATGGGCGGTCTTTGGGTTGATTATGACCTTCAAACCACAATACCAGGTTTGTTTGCAATAGGTGAATGTAATTTCTCCGACCATGGCGCTAATCGTCTGGGTGCATCTGCACTTATGCAGGGTTTGGCCGATGGTTATTTTATTCTTCCATATACACTGGGTAATTATCTGGCTGACGAAATACATACTAAACGCATGTCAACGGATATTGAAGAGTTTAACAAGGTTGAAAAGGACATAAAAGAACAAAATGAAAAACTAATTTCAATTCAGGGTAAGCAATCCGTTGATTCTATTCATAAAAAACTTGGTAAAATTATGTGGGAGCATTGCGGTATGGGCAGAAATGAAGAAATGCTGAAAAAAGGATTGGAACAGATTCCTGATTTGAAAAAGGAATTCTGGACAGATGTTAGAATAACCGGAAATCTTAATGAATATAATCCTGAAATTGAAAAAGCTAATAGGGTTGCAGATTTTCTTGAACTTGGTGAGTTAATGATGAAGGATGCCCTTAACAGAAAAGAATCTTGCGGAGGTCATTTCCGTGAAGAAATGCAAACTGAAGAAGGAGAGGCAAAACGCGATGATGAGAATTTTGCGTATGTTGCTGCTTGGGAGTTTAAAGGTAATGATAAAGAACCCGAATTGCATAAGGAAAACTTGGAATTTAAGGATATTAAGCTGGTTCAGAGAAATTATAAATAGTATTTGATATTAGCATTTGGATTTTTACAAATGACTTAAAAATAGTAATTATGGATTTAACATTGAAAATTTGGCGACAAAAAGACTCCGGAAGCAAAGGTTGTTTTGTCGATTATAAAGTTACAAATGTGTCTCCTGATAGTTCATTTTTTGAAATGATGGATACACTTAATCAGCAACTTATCGATAAAAATGAAGACCCGGTGGCATTTGACCATGATTGTAGAGAAGGAATATGCGGAATGTGCAGCCTTTATATAAACGGCCGTCCTCACGGACCGGTAGCAGGAACAACTACTTGTCAACTTCACATGCGCTCGTTTAAAAACGGCGACCTTATTATTATCGAGCCTTGGAGAGCCAAAGCATTTCCGATAATTAAAGATCTAGTTGTTGACAGATCGGCATTGGATAAAGTTATTCAGGCAGGAGGTTATGTTTCAGTTAATACAGGGGGAATTCCTGATGCGAATTCTATTCCGGTACCAAAAAAGAATGCCGACTTGGCTATGGATGCTGCGTCTTGTATTGGATGTGGTGCTTGTGTGGCTTCATGTGCTAATGCTTCAGCAATGCTTTTTGTTGGAGCTAAAGTTTCGCAACTGGCTTTACTTCCGCAAGGAAAAATTGAAGCTGCTGAAAGGGTAAAAGCTATGGTAAAAGAAATGGACAGTTTAGGTTTCGGTAACTGTAGCAATACTTATGCATGTGAAGCGGAATGCCCAAAGTTGGTAAAAGTTACTAATATAGCCAGAATGAATCGCGGGTTTTTACATGCAAAAATTTGTTACGAAAATATCGAATCAAAAAATTCAGGAGCATAATTCATAATAGTTTTAACTTAAGAGCCGGCTTCGACCGGCTCTTTTATTTTAAAATTATATATTTGTATTTTTCAAAACAAAAAATATGAGATTTACTGAAATCTTCGGACAAAATGATATAAAAAACAAGCTGATAAAAACAGTTAAAAACAATCGAGTGAGTCATGCACAGTTGTTTCTAGGACCTGAAGGTACCAATAAACTTGCAATGGCTATTGCTTATGCTCAATATATTAACTGCAAAAATAAAATCGACTTTGGAAAAGAAAGCGAGATTATCGCTGATTCCTGCGGAGTCTGCCCTTCATGTCAAAAATACAATACACTTGCACATCCAGACTTGCATTTTTTCTATCCCATAACATCTAATAAAGATGTGAAAAAACCAAAAAGTTCTGATTTTATTATGCAGTGGAGAGAATTATTGATAAAAAATAATTATTTGATAACACTCAATGAATGGTATGATGCAATCGGCATTGAGAATAAACAAGGAATAATTAACAAGGATGACTGCAACGACCTTATTTCAAGATTGAACTATAAATCCTATGAGTCAGAGTATAAAGTTGTAATTATTTGGATGATAGATAAACTTTTTCATGCTGCTGCCCCAAAAATTCTTAAAGTACTTGAAGAACCACCTGATAAAACTTTATTCCTATGCATTTCAGAGCAACATGATATGATATTAAATACAATATTGTCGCGCACACAACTGGTGAAATTTAAAAAATATAAAGACGAAGAAATCATTAAAGAAATTGTAAAAAAATTTGGGAGTTCACATCAGCATGCAAGAAAAATTGCCTCGATGGCAGACGGAAATTTAAAAGCTGCACTTGAGTTCGCTACAGTTACTGATGATGAGAATTTTAACTTTGTTAACCTCAGGAAATGGCTCCTTTCATGTTATTTTTATCGTGTACCGGATATTCTAACTTTCGTGGATGAGATTTCAATTATTGGTAGAGAAAAACAAAAGGATTTTCTTAATTACGGATTATTTGTTTTAAGATATTGCCTTTTAGTTAATTATGATAATGAGCAGATGGTTAACCTTGATGATGAAGAAAAAACTTTTGTGGTCAAACTTTCAAAAATAATTAGTCCTCAACATGTTTCAATTATTACTGATGAATTTAATAAGGCAGTTTTCCATATTGAGCGAAATGCCTATAATAAGATTCTATTCATGGATTTATCATTAAAGGTTTCTAAACTCATAAAAAAGTAGTATAATTTATCTAAAATACGTAAATTTGCCGATTAATAATTTTTAGCTGAAATGGATAACGAGAATTTAGATTTTAACTTGAGGGGATGTAAGGCTAAGCCAAAGGTATATCAAAAAAGTGAATCACTTTATAGCCAGGGTTTTTGTAAAAGAAATTCTTTCGACTGGCTTGGAAATATTTGCAATCCTGTTGGTTATGATGTTTATGAATTCATTGAAGTTAGATTTAAAAATAGCAGGAAAGATATTTTCAAAGCACCACCAAACTCAGATTATCAAGTAGGTGATATTGTTGCAGTTGAGGCTTCTCCTGGACACGATATTGGCATTGTCACACTTGTCGGGGATACAGTAAGGATGCAAATGAAAAAGAAAAAAATGAATCCTGATAGCCCTGATTTTAAAAAAGTGTATCGTAGAGCCCGCTCATCAGATGTCGAGAAATGGGCTAATTCGGTAACTCACGAAAGCAGAACTCTACAGCGCTCAAAAAACATTATTAAGGAAATAAATCTTACAATGAAACTTAATGATGTTGAATTTCAAGGAGACGGAACAAAAGCGACTTTTTACTATACCGCAGATGACAGAGTAGATTTTCGGGAACTTATAAAAATGCTTGCTGATGAATTTTCAGTTAGGATTGAAATGAAACAAATAGGTGCCAGACAGGAAGCTGGCAGCCTTGGAGGATTAGGTACTTGCGGAAGAGAGCTTTGTTGCTCATCATGGCTTTCCGATTTCAAATCAGTTTCAACTAACAGCGCGAGAATTCAACAACTTTCTATAAATCCTCAAAAACTTGCAGGACAGTGCAGTAAGCTCAAATGCTGTCTTAATTATGAGCACGAGTGCTACGTTGATGCAATGAAAGATTTTCCTCCAAGTGAAGCACACCTCAAAACACATAAAGGAACAGCCATTTATGTGAAAACAGATGTTTTTAAAAAAATAATGTGGTATTGTTATGAAAAAGACAGCTCTAATTTAATGGCAATACCCGTTGAAAAAGTTAAGGAAATAATCGCCGACAACAAGAAAAACCGTATACCTGACAAACTTGAGGATTTTGCAATTGTTCAGGAGAAAAAAATTGATTTTGAACATGTTGAAGACGACCTTAACAGATTTGATAAACATAAAAACAAAAAATGAAAACCATAATACCTGTTTTATTGGGGTTTCTTCTTGCTTTATCATCATGCGACTCATCAATGGTGTATGAAAAAAATAAAGAAATATTGAAGGATGGATGGGATAAAAGTGATATAGCTAAATTTAATACAGAAATCAAGGATAATTCCATACCATACAATTTCTATATAAATATCAGAAATACAAATGATTATCCATTTAGTAATTTATTTCTTTTTGTGAAAACCCTTTTTCCTGACGGGAAATTCTCCGTTGATACTGTTGAATGTTATTTGGCAGATTTAGATGGAAAATGGCTTGGAAACGCATCTGGCAGATTGATTGACAACCGGATTTTATTCAAGAAAAATGTATTATTCCCTATGAAAGGAATGTACTCTTTCGAATTTGAACAAGCAATGAGGGTTGATAAGCTAAAAGGAATCGAGGATTTTGGAATTAGAATAGAAAAAATTAAATAATTTAGAGTGCTTTTATGGGAAAACAAGTTGAAAATACACAGTTCCATAAATATATTAAAAGGTTTTGGATAACTTATTTTTCTATTGCCGTATTTATAATTTTATTGTTTTTTGCCATATCAATCGGGTTACTTGGATTCATGCCAAGTTTTGAAGAATTGGAAAACCCTAAAAGTAATCTTGCCACTGAAATTCAGTCTTCTGATGGCGTTATGCTTGGGAAATTCTTTATTGAAAACAGATCAAATGTTCACTTTGAAAACCTTTCACCAAATATTGTCAACGCACTTATTGCTACTGAAGACGCTAGGTTTACCGAACATTCCGGTGTTGATGTCCGTAGTATTTTTAGGGTTATTTGGAAAACTATCCTTGGGCGTGATAAAAGCTCTGGTGGAGGATCAACAATTACACAACAGCTTGCAAAAAATTTGTTCCCCAGAGGGAAAAATCCTTCAAAATTGAAAATTATTTCTATTAAGCTTAGAGAATGGGTTACTGCAGTTAAATTGGAGAGGAATTATACTAAGGAGGAAATTCTTTCAATGTACTTAAACACTGTGGATTTTGGAAGTCAGGCTTTTGGAATAGAATCAGCATCAAAAACTTATTTTAATAAAACCCCCGACTCCCTTAAAATTGAAGAAGCTGCCATGCTTGTTGGACTTCTTAAGGCTCCTACAAAATTCAGCCCGGTTAGAAACCCTGAAAACGCACTGAAAAGAAGAGAAGTTGTTCTATATCAGATGGAAGAATATGGTTTTATTAATGAAAAGCAATATGATTCATTGCGTGTTTTAAATTTGGATATGTCAGGATATAAAATCCAGGATCATACAGCTGGTTTGGCAACTTATTTTAGAGAATTTCTACGGGCACTAATAACAAAAGATAGACCCGAAGAAGAAGAATATTTTGATAAAAAGGTTTTTAAAGAAGATCTAGATGAATGGAATAATAACCCGCTTTATGGTTGGTGTAACAAAAACAAAAAAGCCGATGGGTCGCCTTATAATATTTATAAAGATGGTTTGAGAATTTATACGACTATCAACTCGAAAATGCAAAAATATGCAGAAGAGGCTATCAATGAGCATCTTGGCAATGAATTACAACCTCAGTTTTACAAACATTGGAAAGGAGTTAGGGGAGCACCTTTTGATGCAACTTTAACAAAAAGCCAGCTTGATGATATATTCTGGCAGGCAATTAAACGTACCGATCGCTATCTGAGCATGAAAAAAGCAAATATTTCAGATGATGAGATCAAAAGGGTTTTTAATAAACCTGTTAAGATGAGAATTTTTACCTGGAAAGGGGAAAAAGATACTACAATGAGTCCTCTTGATTCAGTGAAGTATTATAAGTGGTTCTTACTGGCAGGTTTAATGTCAGTAGAACCGCAAACAGGATTTGTGAGGGCTTATGTCGGAGGTATAAACTATAAGTATTTTAAGTATGACCATGTAAAGTCAGCAAAACGGCAGGTGGGCTCAACTTTTAAACCCTTTGTTTATACACTCGCTATGCAGGAAGGAGAATATTCACCTTGTACAAAAGTGCCGAATGTTCAGGTTGTGGTTGATTTAGGTGATGGTACATTTTGGGAACCACACAATTCCAGTGATTATAAAGAAGGAGAAATGGTATCACTTAAAGAAGCACTTGCCAATTCAATAAACTGGGTATCGGCATTTTTAATAAAACGCTATTCTCCAGGACCGGTTGTGAAAATAGCGAAAAAAATGGGGATTAAGAGTTATGTGCCTGAAGTTTATGCTATTTGTTTAGGATCTGCTGACCTTACGCTATATGAAATGGTAGGAGCTTTCAGCACTTATGCAAACAAAGGAGTTTATACAGAACCTATTTTTGTTACAAGAATAGAAGATAAACATGGAAATATCCTTGGGAAATTTACACCAAGAACTCAGGAAGCAATGAGTGAAGAAACTGCATATTTGATGATACGACTTATGCAAGGTGTTGTTGAAAGTGGAACAGGGGCAAGGCTGCGCGGACCTAAATATAATTTAACAAATCCTATTGCAGGTAAAACCGGAACAACAGATAATAACTCTGATGGATGGTTTATGGGAATTACTCCAAAGCTGGTTACCGGCGTTTGGGTAGGATGCGAAGACAGAAGTGTTCATTTTAGAAGCACCGTCTTAGGACAAGGAGCTAATATGTCTTTACCTATTTGGGCAATATATATGAAAAAGGTATACGCCGATAAGTCTCTTAGAATTTCAACAAATGAAAACTTTTTTACTCCAAAGGGAAAGATAAATGTTGAACTTGATTGCAGCAAGTATGATGATGAACCGAAACATAAAAATAATTTCGAGAAAAGAAAGTATTAAAATATGATAGATTTATCAGTTGTAATTCCCGTTTTTAACGAAGAGAAAAATATAGAAGAACTCTATACAAGACTGAAAAAAACAATTAGTGAACTCGGACTATCTTATGAATTGGTATTTGTAAATGATGGAAGTATTGATAGTTCTTTTGAGATAATTCATTCTTTGTCAGAAAACGATATAAATGTTAAGTATATTGATCTTAGCAGAAACTTTGGGCATCAGATTGCTGTTACAGCTGGGCTTGATTTCGTAGCTGGTAAAAATACAGTAATTATTGACGCAGATTTACAAGATCCTCCGGAAATTATTATTGAATTATATAATAAAATGACTGAAGGATATGATGTTGTTTATGCGAAAAGAAAAAAAAGAAAAGGTGATTCTGTAATGAAAAAAATTACTGCAAAGATTTTTTACAGAATACTCTCAAAAATAACCAATATTGATATCCCTGTGGATACTGGTGACTTCAGAATTATGAGCTATAAAGTTGTTGGGGTTTTACGTAATATGCCCGAGCAACATAAATTTATCCGAGGTCAGATATCCTGGGCAGGATTTAAACAAACACATATCGACTATATCAGAAATGAACGATTTGCAGGCGAAACGGGATATACATATACGAAAATGACAAAATTTGCAAAAGACGGAATTGCTGCGTTCTCTGACTTCCCTCTAAAGCTTGTTACCTGGTTAGGATTTTCCGTTGCGATAATGGCTTTTGCTGTTATGATTTATGCTTTGTTCTCAAAATATATTAAAGGTGGCGCTGTTCCGGGATGGGCATCACTGATGATAAGCCTTCTTTTTCTGGGAGGAGTTCAGCTTATTAGTATTGGTATTATTGGAGAATATATAAGCAGGATTGCTTCTAACGTAAGAAATAGACCGCTATATGTGGTAAATAAAAAAAATATTGAGTAAATGCAAATGGAAAGTAAATTCAAAAGCGTTGTATATAAGACATTATATATCATTATAACGTCATTTATCTTATGTATACCTGCTTTTTATAACAGGTTCCCTTTCTTTTATTCCGACTCAGCCTTGTATATCGGTTCTTCTGTAACTCTAATACCAACTATTGACCGTCCAATTGGTTATGCGCTTTTTATAAGAGCAGTATCATGGCAGTCATCACTTTGGCTTGTGATTTTTTTTCAGGCTTTGTTTACTAATATTATCTTATATTTTACACTGATAAAACTTAAATTGAAATGGGATTTTCGTATTTTACATGTTGCAATTCTTACAGTTTTCTCGGTATTTTGCAGCCTTGGATGGTATGTTAGCCAAATAATGCCTGATATTTTTACTTCGTTACTTTTCCTATCGGTATATTTATATTTCGATAGCAGTAAAAAGTTTTCCGTTGGAATATTTTTCCTTATATTATTAATGATATTGTGCCTTATTGTCCATTTAAGCAATTTCCCCATACTTATACTTTTGCTTACAATTGTATTTTTCATGGTGTTATTTAGTAAAAGATTTATTGGAAAAAGGAAGCATTATTTTGTAAAAATGATTGCTCCTATTATGGCAATCATTATTGCTGCAAATATTTTGATGAATTATAATTATTCATACTTTTCAAAATACCAGTTAAGCACAACAAGTCATGTTTTTTTTCTTGCCAGACTGATTGATTCAGGAGTTGTTGAAGAGTACCTGAACGACAATTGCGGAAAATATAATTTTACTCTCTGTCAATACAGAAATGAAATACCAAAATCATCTCAGCTTTTTATTTGGGGACAAGATGGTCCTTATTATAAAACTGGAAGTTGGTCTACGGCTCACGAAGACTATAAAATCATGATAAAGGATATTCTTACTACACCAAAATATCTCAAACCTGTTTTGTTTGATTTTATTGTGAGCACTTTTAAACAACTTTTTAATTTTAAAATTGGTGAAGGAATTTATGACGCATTTGATGAAAACTCAGCTCCTGTTCAATATGTTCTAAGCAAATTCCCTACAAGCGAAATGAAAAGAGACCTTCTGCTATCTGAACAAAATACCGGGAAAATGGATTTTCGTGAGATAAACATGCTGCATTATTTGATAATCCTTGCCTCAATACTTGTTATTATTTATATACTTTTCAAAAAAAGATTACCAGATAATTTATTCCTTCTGAGCTGGATAATATTATCCGGCTTGGTTGTAAATGCTGCAATATGTGCAGATCTTTCAAATGTGCTGAACAGATATCAATCAAGGGTAATTTGGTTGCTGCCATTTCTCGCTATTATACTTTTGGCTGAAACATTAACTTTTAAAATTAAAAACGACAAGGAAATATGAGTTTTTCCGAGAAGATTTCTTACAAACCAAATATATATCAGTTTGTATTTATAATTGGCTTTCTGGCAATGGCTTTTTTGTACCAGTATCAGAACATATTTTTCCTGCGTCCGCAATCATTACATCAATATCGTCAATGCGACTGTCTTTCATTAACTCTCAATTATTATCAGGACGGAAATAATTTTTTTAAACCATGTATCCATAATCAAATCAGTGAAAATGGCAAAAGTGGAAATGTGGCCGGTGAATTCCCAATACTTTATTTTCTGATTGCAATGCTTTGGAAAATCTTTGGCTATCACGAATTTATATATCGTTTCGTCACTTTCCTTATTGCTTTTCTGGGATTTTTTGCCCTTTACAAAACTATTGAGATGATACTTAAAGATTCTGTATGGGCGGTGGGATTATCATTATTGTTTTTTACATCGCCAATACTGGTATATTATTCTAATAACTTTCTGACAAATATGCCTTCCTTTAGTTTTTCTCTTATCGGATGGTATTATTTTGCAAGATTCTATTTAAATGAAAAACGAAAAACTCTTTATGTTTCAATGGTCTTTTTCCTATTAGCAGGACTTCTTAAAATTTCGTCCCTGATAGGATTCATTCTTATCTTCATAATTTTTATTACTGAGTCGCTTAACCTCATGAGGTTTAAGGGTGAAGAAAAAATATTTAAGGGTTTTATAAAAAATCTTTACCCATTTTTAATTGTAATTGTTGGAAATATCCTTTGGGTTGTTTATGTCACGAAATTCACTGAGAAATATATTGGCGCCTACACCTTCAATAATGTTTGGCCAATATGGAAAATGAATATCAATGAAATTGGAAAAGTACTTTATGATTTTTGGTTTGTAATGTCGAAACAAATATTTGCAGTTTATACTTTGATATTGTTTGTAGTGTTAGTAATTACGTTAAGAATATTATCCGCATTTGATAAAATACCAAAACAGGTTAGATTTGCAAATTTTACAATTGGATTTGGCGTATTACTTTATGTGCTTTTTTGGTTCAATGCTTTTGGAAATCATGATTACTATATGATAGATCTGATGATTTTGTTTATTGTGGTTTTCGTAAGTTTCTTCTATTATCTGAAAACTAATCATTATAAAGTTTTCAGGTCGTTGATTTTTAAAAGTGTATTTGTTTTATTTCTTCTTTATAACGCTGTTTATTGCTATGTAAATATGGATATAAGATATTTTTATAATGCCGATCACCTTGGTCGTTATAAACGCTTCTTTTCTGAGTACGAAATAGGTGGATGGTGGTATTTTGATAAAAATTATAAGGAAAAAATCAAAAGTTTTAATACAGTTACACCTTATTTAAGAAGCATTGGAATTAAACAGGAAGATAAAGTTATAAGCATACCTGATGAAAGTATAAATATTACATTGTATTTAATGAATCAGAAAGGTTGGAATAATTTCGGCCTTACTGAGTGGAAAGGAGTTGATAGAATTAACAGACAAATTTCTTTAGGCGCTAAATATTTAATTGTTAATGATACAAATATATTAAGAGAGGATTATTATAAACCATTTATAAACACCAAGATAGGTCAATACCAGAATATTAGCGTGTTTAAGCTGTAAGTTTTATCATGATGCTTAGAAAATTTAAAAACCCATTCTCCTCTATTGCAATACTGATAATTGCAATTGTCCTACTATCGGGTTTTTTTTCAAATAATTTTTATAGGGACAAAAGCAGATGTCTGTTATGCGATATTGTCGGGTATTATAATTATCTACCCTCATTTTTTATAAGGCATGATGTCACACTTCAAAAAAACCCATATCCTAAACTCCTTGAATATTTTGGCGAAAATGAATTAAGAGTCAATAAAATGACTGTTGGAATTGCATATTTGTATGCGCCTTTTTTCTTTGCTGCTAATGCTTATGTTAATATTGCAGGCATCGACTGTGATGAATATGATGAACCATATTCATTTGCACTTTTTTTTAGCAGCCTTTTTTATTCTATTTTGGGATTTATTTTTCTTCGAAAAACTCTTTTACTGTTTTTCCCAGACATTAGTGTTGCATTAACAATAATATCTGTTGGTTTAGCAACGAATATTATTTATTATATAATTGATTTCGGACCGATGTCTCATATTTACAGCTTTTTTCTTTTTAGCATTTTTATTTATTTATCAATAAAATGGCATGACAGAAAAACCCTGAATTATACTTTATTATTAGGATTGGTTGGCGGACTGCTATTTATTATCCGGCCGATAAATTTGTTAATGACATTGTTCTTTTTATTTTATAAGGTTGTCAGCTTTGTAACATTTAAGGAGAGAATAGCGACCCTATTTAAAAATTATAAAAAAATCCTGATAATTATTGCTGTTGCATTTGTTTTATGGATTCCACAATTATTTTACTGGAAAAATGTTACTGGAAATTGGGTGTTTTACTCTTATCAGGATGAAGGATTTTTCTGGTTAAAACCTATGACCTTTTATGGTTTGTTTTGCTACAGAAATGGGTGGCTTGTTTATACTCCTATAATGGTATTTTCAATTTTAGGCATGCTTTTTTTAAAAAATAAATATAAAGATTTTTGCTTCCCCGTTGTATTGTATTTTATTATCCTAATTTATGTTACATTTTGCTGGTGGTGTTGGTGGTACAGTGGATACGGAAACAGAGCCATGATTGACAGTTATCCTTTGCTGGCAATACCGTTAACTGCATTTTACGGTTTCGTTTTAAAGCAAAAATGGGTTTTTAAGATAGTTTTATTTTTAATAATATCATTTTTTATTTTTTTGAATTTCTTTCAACTTGGTCAATACCGGCAAAATATTATTGATTGGGATGGAATGAACAAAAAAGCTTACTGGGCAGTTTTTCTCAAAAATCGTGTTCCCGGAAATTATTACACCGAAATATTGACAAAGCCCGATTATGACAAGGCGGTACAAGGAAAAGAATGAAGAAAGAATATAATAGAAACTCATTACTTATTTTAATAATTCTTTTCGGGATAATAGTTGCGCTGCGATTAATTTATACTCCTTATAATGTAATATCATGGGACATTTTCGGATATTATTTATACCTGCCGGCAAAGTTTATCTATAATGATATAGGAATTCATGATGCTTCATGGTTGTATAAGTCGATTGAAACTTATCATCAGACACCTGGAATTTATCAGCTTTATCCGGCAGCTGAAGGAATGTCTGTTATTAAATATTCTGTTGGTCTCAGTATTCTTTATTCTCCTTTTTTCTTCATGGCGCATATTTACGCCCTGGCAACCGGTTATCCAGCTGATGGCTTTTCTGACCCATATCAGTATTTTATGGTTGCATGCGCTTTGTTTTATACCTTGGTTGGGTTGATTTTTCTAAGAAAAATACTACTTAAGTACTTTAGCGATAAATTGACTTCATTGTTATTGATTATTGTTGTGTTAGGTACTAATTATCTTAATAATACAACAATAGGCGGATTAATGTCGCATAACTTTCTCTTTACTTTGTTGGCTGTGTTTTTTTGGTATTCATTGCGTTGGAGTGAGTCCGGTAAATTTAAATACCTGTTGATAATTGCTGCTGTTGGCGGTCTGATACTAATTTCACGACCTAACGAAGCAGTTTGCTTAATTATTCCTGTTTTACTGGGGATAACTGATTTCGAATCATTAAAAAGTAAATTGAAATTTTTTTATGACCAGATATGGAAATTACTCGTGGCTATAATTGTATTTCTGTTATTCATTTCACCACAACTGATTTACTGGAAAACAGTTACAGGAAAGCTCATTTACTACAGTTATCAAAACCCAGGTGAGGGACTTGACTTGCTGAACCCTCATTTATTCAATTTTTTATTCAGCTTCAGGAAGGGTTGGTTTGTTTATACTCCGGTAATTGCTTTTGCATTTTTAGGTTTGATTTTTTTATATAAAAGAAACCGAAAGATATTTTTAGCTTCAGTAATATATCTTATTTTGAGCGTGTATTTAGTTTCAAGCTGGACATGCTGGTGGTATGCAGGTGGATGTTACAGCCAACGCGCAATAATATCAACATACATTATTCTGGCAATTTCATTAGGTTACTTTATTAAGGAAATTTCTTCTAAAAATAACTATATTAAAATTCCTGTTTATATTGTGATTGCTTTAATGATTTTCCTGAATATTTTTCAGTTTTGGCAGTTCCACAGAGGAATTATTAGTTCTGACAGAATGACTAAAGAATATTATTTTAGTATTTTCGGAAAAACATCTGTGCCGGAAGGAGCTGAGGGAAAATTACTTATTGATAGGTTTTCAAGTTTTGATGAATCGAAGATTTCGGAATATAATATCAAAACTCTTGATAAATTTGATTATACGAAAGAAGAAGCAC
>CAZELC010000024.1:0-16028 GCA_964512865.1 uncultured Bacteroidales bacterium | reverse complement strand
CTAAAAGACCTGATGTATCATTCGGAACATGTTTATCTTAATGCTAATGAAAACCCTCGATATTCCACAGATGTGCCTTATCTTGATATTCGTTTTGCAAAAAAAATAAAGGAAGAATTTCCATTTCATAAATATAACAGGCTTTCCCCATTTATTACAGAATTAAGAATGACAAAGCAAACAGAAGAGACTGAAATGATGCAGAAAGCTTGTGACATAACTGAAAGTGCTTTCAGAAAAGCTTTAAAAGTAATTAAACCTGACCTTTTTGAATATGAAATTGAAGCTGAAATAACTTGCGAGTTTATTAAAAAAGGTTGCTCAGGTAATGCATATTATCCGATTATTGCTTCAGGAGTCAATGCCTGTGTTCTTCATTATATTGAAAATGATAAAAAAATGAAAGATGGTGATCTTTTATTAATGGACTTCGGTGCTGAATATGGGAATTATTGTGCTGACTTGACCAGAACAGTACCAATAAACGGAAAGTTCTCACCAAGGCAAAAAGACTGCTATAACGCAGTATTGCGTGTGATGAAAAAAGCAACTCAATTAATTGTACCGGGAACTACAATTGAAAAAATAAATAAAGCTGTTACTCTTCTATTAGAGGCAGAAATGGTCGGACTTGGTCTGTTTACTGCTGAGGATGTAAAAAATCAGGATAATGATAATCCGTTGTACTTTAAATATTATATGCATGGCAACTCACATTTTATGGGACTTGATGTTCATGATGTTGGAACAAGGCAAATGGAACTTAAGCCGGGCATGGTTTTAAGCTGTGAACCAGGGCTTTACATAAAAGAAGAAGGTATAGGAATAAGAATAGAAAATGACATCCTTGTTTCAGAAAGCGGACCAATAGACCTAATGAAAAATATCCCGAGGGAAGTTGAAGAAATTGAAGCTTTAATGAAGAGTTAGCAGATTTTACAAATCTCACAAATTAAACCACTTTTTAATCCTTTTTTCATCAAATTTAGGGTGGTTTATATGCTCAAACTCATTAGTTTTGCGGTTATATATATAGTTAATTCCAAGTTTTTTAATATTCTTGGAGATTATTTTAAGCGCATTAATTATTAGGTAAAGTTCTTCATCAGACATTGTCGGATGAAGGGATAACCTTACCCATCCGGGCTTACTTGACAAATCACCTTTGGATATCTTGTCGGTAATGCTTTTCGACTGTGAATGAGTAACATTTAAAAGATAGTGTCCGTAAGTTCCGGCACAAGCACAACCACCCCTGACCTGAACTCCGAATTTATCACTTAATATTTTGACTATAAGGTTATAATGGATGTCTTCAATATAAAATGATATAACTCCAAGCCTTTCCCTTATATTATCTGCAAGTATATGAATATTAGGAACTTTAGGAAGTTCAGTAAAAGCAATTTTCAATAATTGTTTTTCCCTTTTTTTAATATTTTCGGCACCCATTTTTTCCTTCAATTGAATCGAAAGAGCTGTTCTCATAGCCTGAAGAAAACCGGGAGAGCCGCCATCCTCTCTTACTTCAATGTTGTCAATGTACTTGTACTCGCCCCATGGATTTGTCCAATCAACAGTTCCTCCACCTGGATTATCGGGTATTGAACTTCTGTACAAGGAAGAATCAAAGACTAAAACCCCTGAACTTCCAGGCCCACCTAAAAACTTATGCGGAGAGAAGAAAATTGCATCAAGTTTCTCTTCGGGGTTTTTGGGGTGCATATTTATTTGAAGATAAGGAGCAGAAGCAGCAAAATCAATAAAACAAACTCCACCAAATTCATGCATTATTTTAGCCATTTCATGATAAGGAGTAATGACACCTGTAACATTTGAGCAGGCAGTAAATGACCCTATTTTAAACTTCCGGTCTTTATATATTTTGAGCTTTTTTCTAAGATCATTCAAATCAACCAGCAGGTCTTTGTCTGGTTCAATAAGCACTACATCTGCCATAGTTTCAAACCAAGAAGTATGATTTGAATGATGCTCCATATGGGTAATGAAAACAACAGGTCTTTCTGCTATATCAAGGCATGACCTCTGAGTAAGTTTTCCGCAGAACTTCAATCCAAGTATTCGCTGTAGTTTATTAACAACCGCTGTCATTCCGAAGCCATAGGTAATTATAACATCATCAGGTCCAGCATTCACATGTTTTTTTATAATTTCATGTGAAAGATGGTAGGCATTGGTCATCAAAGTTCCTGTCTCACTTGTCTGAGTATGAGTATTCCCTACAAAAGGTCCGATTTTATCGGTAATTTTCTTTTCAATAGGTTTATATAAACGACCGCTTGCAATCCAGTCGGCGTAAACCATCTTTACTGTTCCGAAAGGAGTCTCATACCGTTGGTCAATTCCAACAATATTTTTTCTGAATTGATCAAAATAAAGCTCCATTTGTAAAAATTTATTTCAATTACGGCTATTAAATCCTTCCGGGATAAACTTTAAGTGCTTCTTCAAGGCATTTCATTGATGCTTTTAGATCCTCAACTTTTAATACATAACTTATTCTAACCTCGTTTTTACCAAGATGTGGTGTTGAATAAAAGCCTGTTGCAGGAGCGAGCATAACTGTCTGGTTTTCATACTCAAAGCTCTCAAGTAACCATTGACAGAATTTATCACTATCGTCAATTGGTAATCTTGCTATTGCATAGAAAGCGCCTTTTGGTTTGGGACAAAAACAGCCCTGAATTTTATTAATTGACTCTATGACAACATCTCTTCTGGCAACATATTCCTTCATTACATTTTCAAAATAAGATGCCGGTGTATCAATAGCTGCTTCAGACAAAACCTGACCAAAAGTCGGCGGGCTGAGCCTTGCTTGAGCAAATTTCATTGCGGTATTATAGACTTCTTTATTTTTTGTGATAAAAACGCCAACTCTTGCTCCGCAAGCACTGTATCTTTTTGATACAGAGTCTAGAAGGATAACATTATTTTCAATTCCCTTCAGGTTCATTGCAGAAAAATGTGTATTACCGTCATAGCAGAATTCTCTGTAAACTTCATCAGACAATAAATAAAGATCATGCTTGCTGACAATTTCTTTTAATAGCTGCAGCTCATTTTCAGAATATAGATAGCCTGTAGGGTTACTTGGATTACAAATTAAAATTGCTTTTGTTTTTAACGTGATTAACCTTTCAAACTCAATAATCGGAGGTAATGCAAAACCATCATCAATTGTTGATTTAACTGGTACAAGTTTAACACCTGCAGTAACAGCGAACCCATTATAATTAGCATAAAAAGGTTCAGGTACGATAACTTCATCGTCCTGATTAAGACATGTCATAAAAGCGAACAATATTCCTTCAGAGCCGCCGGTAGTAACAATCATTTCATTTTCGTTAACATTTATGTCGAATCTCTTATAATATTCAACAAGTTTTTTTCTATAAGATAAAATACCGGCAGAATGGCTATATTCAAGAACCTTTATATCAGTATTTTTAAGTTTTTCCATCGCAATTTCAGGAGTTTCAATATCAGGTTGACCAATATTAAGATGATAAACTTTGCGTCCTTTTCTTTTGGCATCATCAGCATAAGGTACTAATTTTCTAATTGGAGAGGCAGGCATGTTAATGCCTTTGAGTGATAAACTTGGCATAGTATAATATTTTAAATTAAAAAAAATCCCGATTTTAAAAACCGGGACAAATTTTGCAAAAATTTCGTTTCAAAACTAATTTTAACCTTTTTATTTTTGTGGTGAGTCATCTTTTGAAAGTACATTAACACTAAACTTTAGCTCAACATAAGGGTTTTTAGCATTTGAAATTACTGTAACGGTTTTACTGAAAGCTCCAATTCTGTTTGTATCATAACCAACTTTAATGGTACCTGATTTACCAGGAAGGATTGGTTCTTTATTCCATGAAGGAGTTGTACATCCGCATGATTTTCTGACATCCGAAATAATCAGAGGTTCATTTCCAGTGTTTTTAAATTTATATTCACATTCACCATTTGCACCTTGCTGAATAGTTCCGTAATCATGTTCAAGCTTTTCAAATGTAATCACAGGTCCATCAACTTTTGCATTGGTTTGTGATTTTGCTGCCAAAGAAAATAAAAAAAATAATCCGATTAATAACGCTAACTTTTTCATATAGATAAATATTTAAATTTGTAAATTAATTTGCAGTAGGTGTGAAGCCTTCATTAACCTGCTTTTCAGGTAAGACTTCATTCGGTTTTTGAAGTACGTTTCCTTTAATAGATAATAGAACAGTAGCTTCTGTTGCATTAGAAACAACTGTAATCTGCTTGCTGATTGTTCCAAGTCTTTTTGTATCGTATGTAACTTTTATCACATTACTTTGCCCCGGCAAAATCGGGTCCTTTGGATAACTTGGAACAGTGCAACCACATGAAGATCTGACACTTGACAATACAAGCGGTTCATCTCCCTGATTTGTAAATTTGAATTCACAATTTCCGTCAGCCCCTTGAAAAATCGACCCATAATCATGAACATTACTTTCAAATTTTATAATAGCACCTTTTTTATTATCCTGAGCAAAAATCGAAGTTGATAATAATAACGCTAAGACCGATAAAAAGACAATATTTTTCATAAATTTTTTTTAATTAATCACAAAATTACAAAATTATTTAGGTGTAAAAAAAAAAAGAACCAAAAAGTTGTCAAAATTAATGCCATCATAAAAAAATTAAACTTTTAAAAAAAGTATTGTTTTTTATTAACACAATTATCTTTTTGACTTTTTTTATCTAAATTCGCTAATTAATAAAACCAAATATGCTATGAGAATTAAAATTGCAGCAGGCAACTGGAAAATGAATAATGAAATTCATGAAGGCAAAAAACTCGCCGAAGATATTATACTTCATATTAATTCGGATAAATCGCTTAATCATGATGCGGAAAATTGCAAAATAATAATTTCGCCTCCGTCAATTTTGCTTTCGCCTTGTTTTAAAATAATTCAAGGAAATGAAAATGTTAAACTAGCCGGGCAAAATTGTCACTTTGAAGATAAAGGAGCATTTACAGGTGAAATTTCTGCTAAAATGATTAAATCAACCGGTGCAGATTACTGTATTGTTGGACATTCTGAAAGAAGACAATATTTCAATGAAACAAATGATATTTTAAAAAAGAAGGTAGATGCAGTTTTACGAAATAACCTTTTCCCGATATTTTGTTGCGGAGAAAAGCTTGAAGAAAGAAATTCCGGCAACCATTTTTCAACCGTTGAAAAGCAAATTGAAGAATCGCTTTTACATTTAGATGCAGACCAAATGTCCAAAGTTGTTATTGCTTATGAACCAATTTGGGCAATTGGTACAGGGGTAAATGCTACAGCTGAGCAAGCCCAGGAAATGCATAAATTTATCCGAACTTTAATTAACAATAAATACGGGAAAAATATTTCAGATAACACAACTATCTTATATGGTGGAAGTTGTAATTCAAAAAATGCTGATGAACTTTTCAGTAATCCTGATGTTGACGGAGGACTAATTGGCGGAGCTTCACTTAAAGCCGAAGAATTTATCAGCATCATCAGATCATTGGTAAAAAGTAATAAGTAAAAAACACAAAATATTAAATGAATTATATTGAACTTAGCATTATTTCAAGAAAACAAAGCTATAATGATATTATTATTGCCGAATTAAGTAATGCAGGTTTTGAAAGTTTTTCCGAAGACAAAAACCAAATATTTGCTTATATTCCTGTTAATGAATTTGACAAATTTATTTTCGAAAATTTAAGGATATTACATGACAAAAAATTTGTCGAAGATTCTAGCACGACCGAAATAATTGAAAAGAACTGGAACGAAGTATGGGAAAGCAATTTTGAGCCTATACTTATTAATAATAAATGTTCGGTAAGAGCACCTTTTCATAAAAAACCTGACGATGTAGAATACGATATTATTATTGAACCTAAAATGTCATTTGGTACCGGCCATCATGAAACTACTGCAATGATGATTACATTATTGCTTGAATCAGAACTGAAAGGGAAAAAAGTTCTTGACATGGGTTGCGGCACAGCAGTTTTGGCTATACTTTCCGAAAAATCAGGTGCAGATGAAGTTATTGCCATTGATAATGACGAATGGGCATATAATAACAGTGTTGAAAACATTGAAAAAAATAATTCCCAAATTATAAAAGTAATGCTTGGGGATGTTGGATTACTGGAATATACTGATTATTTTGAGTTAATAATAGCCAATATCAACAGGAATGTCTTGCTTAATGATATCCCTTATTACTCAAAATGCTTGAAAAAAGGGGCCACATTATTAATGAGTGGATTTTATACTGAAGACATAGAAATTATAAATAAAAAAGCATCGCAATTTAAACTTGAATTGAAACGTTATATTCAAAATAATAACTGGGCTGCCACAGTTTTTCAAAAGCTTTGATTTATGAATAAAACACTACGATATCTATTCGTTGTCATTAATATATTTTTTACCACTGTGATTTTTGCACAACCGGGAAAACAATTTTCAAAAGATCCTGCTAAATTTCATGAAGAACTTAAAAAGATGTTCGAAACAACACAGTCTGCCGAGCAGAAAGAAAGAGGTGAAAAACTGATGTTGGAATTCATAAACTTATGGAATACTAACAAGTTTTCTCCTGACATGAAAGATTCGGTTTATACTATGTGCAACATCATGCTTAACAGGAAAATGAAAACTTATCCAAATTTTGAAGAATATCTTAACGCTATAATTTTGTTTTCTAAATCCAGCCAGTCAGAAGAAAGCTATGGCGCATGGCAGTTTGCTCTAAGAAAACTTGCCGGGATGACAAATAATATTAGGTTTCTCACCCTTCTTGAAAGCACAAACAGTTTGTTGAGTGAAAATGCACTTTATAAATCGCAACTTATAAAGTGGAAATCAAATAATGACGACTTTTATTTCAAGTTTGATTCTACAGTCAGTGTTGTTTTCCCATCATTAGATTTGACATGTGTGAAAAAGAGCGACTGTACAATTATCAATAAGACCAAAGGAATCTATTATCCAATTACAAACAAATGGAAAGGAGACGGAGGAACTGTTACGTGGGCAAGAGCAGGCTTGCCTGAAACAGAGGTATGGGCTGAATTTAATAAATACAATATTAGTATCAATAAATCTGAATTCAAAATTGATACTGTCAAGTTTTATAATACAGCATTTTTTCAAAGACCACTTTATGGAACACTTGAAGAAAAGATTTTTGCAGATATTTCAGAAGACAGGGTTTCTTATCCTCGGTTTACCTCTTTTGACAAACTTCTAAAAATTAAAGAAATATTCAAAAATATTGATTATGAAGGTGGTTTTGCCATGTATGGGCCAAAACTTATAGGGATTGGTGATAAAGAGCTTGATGCTAATATTTACATTAGAAAAGACAATAAGAAATTTATTAAACTTGGAGCAAAAAGATTCATAATCAGAAAAGAAAGTATTTCTTCCGACCTGGCAAGTGTTTCAATTTATTGTGCAAAAGACTCCATATATCATCCGGGGCTCATAATAAAATATATGGATGAAGACAAAACGCTTACTTTAATGAGAGATAAAGATGGAATAGCTGCAAGCCCATATTTTGATTCATATCATAAAATCGACATTTATGTAGAGTTCGTTACATGGAAACTTGATGAACCTAAAATTGACTTTCGCATGGCTCTGGCTCATGGTAGCGAAAACACAGCAGTTTTTGAATCATCTAATTATTTCAGTAAAACCAGATATGAGAAACTTCAGGCATTAGATGAAACACATCCATTATTTATTTTTAAGCAGATATCTATTGAAAAAGGCAGTAAAACTTTTACAATTTATGATGTTCAGAATAAGATGAAAGTTGCAATGAACCAGATAATAAATATGGTTTTGCGCTTTGCGGTTAAAGGTTTCCTTATTTATGATAAAGAGGATGAAACAATAACCATTACTAACCGAGTTTTTGATTATGTAAATGCAAATATGGGCAAGACCGATTATGATATTATCAGGTTTGAATCTACAATTGCATCTACATATAATAATGCAACTCTCAGTTTGCTTAATTATGATTTAAAACTTAGAGGTGTTCCCAAAGTTGCGCTTAGTGATTCTCAAAATGTTTACGTAATACCCACCGAGCAAGAGCTTATACTTAAGAAAAACCGCGATTTTGTTTTCGATGGTAAAATTCGTTCGGGGCTTTTTGATTTTTACACTAAAAAGAGCTATTTTAATTATGATATGTTCAAAATTGAGCTGCCAAATGTCGATTCAAGGAGCTTTCTGGTGCAGGACAGAAGTCAACCTGTTGACATTTATGGTCTTCATCCATTTGTTAAGGTTAAAACCGTTATTGAAGATCTTACCGGTGATCTTCTTATTGATGGAATAAATAACAAATCTGGAAGAGTGTCATTCCCTGACTTTCCAATTTTTAACAGCAAAAAGGATTGCTATGCCTACTATAATAAGAGTTATATTAAAGGTGGCGTTTACACTAAAGACAAATTTTATTATCGCATTTATCCATTTAAAATTGACTCTCTCGACGACCCTGAAAGTGAAAGAAAACTTTTTAAAGGGTATCTTGTTTCGGCAGGTATTTTCCCTGACATAAATGAACCGCTAAGGGTGCAGCCTGATTTTTCACTTGGATTTGTCATGCAAACACCTCCCGGAGGTTATCCTGCTTATGGCGGAAAAGCAAAATACGATTCAATCATTGACCTGAGTTTCAAAGGGTTTCTTGGCAGAGGTTCTCTTTCATATCTTACTTCTATTACCAAGTCAAATGATATAGTTTTCTTTCCTGATTCATTATACGCAGAAGCTTACCGGTATGAGATTAAGGAAAAATCTACACCTACTGAATATCCTCCTGTTTATGTAGAAAATGTTAAAGTCCAATACTATCCTTACAGAGACAGGATGGACATTCTTCAACAGGACAAACCATTTACAATGTACACAAACCAGACTTTGCTGAAAGGAAATTTAATGCTGACATCCAAAGAGCTAAGAGGATTTGGAAATATCTCTTTTGGTAAAGTAGAAATGACATCTAATAATTATCTCTTTAAACACCATAGTTTTAGTGCAGATACTGCCGATGTTAAATTTAAAACACCTGATCTCAGTGACATTGTGCTTTCCACTCAAAATTTTAATGTGAATATAAACTTCAAAACACAAATAGGAAAATTCAAATCCAATGATGAAGAATCAAGAATAAGATTTCCATTTAATAGCTATTCATGCAATAATTATAATTTTGACTGGTATATGGAGCAGGATCAGCTTGAATTAATAAGCAGCCAAAAAGCAAAGCTTGATTATCTTACAGGAGCAAAGAGAGAAGAAAAAATTGGTATTGATTATTCAAGTTCAGAATTTGTGTCGGAACATCCGGGTCAGGATTCGTTAAGATTTTACTCTCCTACTGCAAAATATAACCTTACTGAAAATGTTATCCGCACAAAAGATGTCCCTGTTATTCTAGTTGCCGATGCCGCTATTTTCCCGGATTCAGGAAAAGTAACCATACTGAAAAAAGCTGAAATGCTTACTCTTGAAAAAGCTTATATCATAGCCAACATCGAATCAAGATATCATAGAATTTACGAGTCAAAGCTTAATATTATTTCCAGAAAACAATATGGCGGAGAAGGTTTTTACGATTATGTTGATGAAATGGGAGATAAACAAAAGATTTTCCTTAAAACAATAAAAGTAGATACAGCAGGTCAGACTATAGGGAAAGGTGATATTTTTGAAAAAGAAAATTTTTCTTTAAGCCCGTTTTTTTCTTTTAAAGGCAATGCAAATCTATCAGCCGACAAGGAGTTTCTGTTTTTTAACGGTGGATGTAGAATTAAGCACACCTGTGATACTTTATTCAGACCGTGGTTAAGGTTTAAATCTGAGATTGACCCGAAAAATATTATGATTCCTGTTACTACAAAACCAAAAGAATGTTTAATGGATAACGACGCCGGAGTGGCAAATGGAAAAGAAATCGGAAATGGTCTATATGTAACAACTGATACCTCCATGATTTATTCAGCATTTTTACAGTATAAAACCAAAAGTTCAGATTCAGCACTTGTTAAGATTAATGGTGTTCTGGTATATGATAAAGCAAATCAGGTTTATACAATTTCTCCTGTTGTTGATTCTACTGCTAAATACTTGCCTGCTTCTTTATATTCGCAACTTGATAAGAAAAGCTGTACAACCACAGCATGCGGTGAAATCCATCTGGGAACAAATCTGGGACGACTCGATATGAGAACTTTTGGAATTGCCAAGAATAATATTGTAAGTAGAGCTTCTGAATTAGAGCTTGTACTTCAAATGGATTTTTTCCTGGTAGATGACATTATGAATTATTTTATCAAAGCTATTGAATCTCAAGCCGGTACTGAAGATGTAGACCAATCAAGCGACCTGTTTTACAATTATTTAAAAATGATGCTTGGTCCGGAAAAAGCAGATAAAACATTAAGTAAAATGACTCTTAAAGGTCGCTTGGGAGATTTACCATCAGAACTTACTCATACTTTTGTTTTATCAGATGTAAAATTCAATTATAATTCAAAAACCAGATCGCTTATCAGTGACGGCACTATTGGCATTGTTAGTATTAACAAAACAGAATTCTATAAAAAAGTTGATGGATATATCGAAATTGCGCGTAAAAACAGTGGTAATATTATCAATATGTATTTCGAAATTGGTAATGACTGGTATTTCTTCAACTATCAAGCTAATAAAATGCAAGTACTTTCTTCTAAAAAGGATTTTAATGATTTGATTAAAAAGGCAGTTGAGGAAGGTAAAAATCAGCTTAAAGCCGAAGATAATCTTCCTGCTTATGTTTTCATGCTTTCAACAAACAAGAGAAAAACAGATTTTTATAAAAAGATTAAACCCGAAGGTGATGAAGAAGAGGAAAATAATGATGATTAATTGATTTCTTTTTATTAAATTGCAGTGTTTTAACTACATTAATATAAACCATAAAAAAACACATTATGCTTGATAAAACAAGAATTGAGGATATTCTTTTCCTCGACATTGAAACAATTCCGGCTTACCGCTGTTATGAAGAAGTCCCAGATGTTTTTAAAACTCTTTGGGATAAAAAGGCACAACATCTTATAAAAAATCAGGATGATACTCCTAAGAAATTATATGAAAGGGCGGGGATTTATTCTGAATTTGGCAGAATAATCTGCATTTCAGTTGGTGTTGTTAAAGATGGAAAACTTCACATTAAATCATATTCTGATGATGATGAGTTTGCCCTACTTTCTGAATTTGCCGAAATGTTGAACCGGAACACTAATAAAGGTAATCATTTGCTTTGTGCCCATAACGGAAAAGAATTCGACTATCCTTATATTGCCAGAAGAATGCTTATAAATGGAATAACTCCACCGGCGATACTTGATCTTTCAGGCAAAAAACCTTGGGAAGTTCTACATTTGGACACAATGGAACTATGGAAATTCGGAGATTATAAAAACTACACTTCTCTCGAATTGCTTGCAGCAGTATTCAGGATTCCTTCACCAAAAAATGATATCTGCGGCAGCGATGTTTCTAAAGTTTACTGGGAAGAAAAAGACCTTAAAAGAATTGTTGAATATTGTCAAAAAGATGTTGTAACAATAGTACAGATATTTCTTAAATATCAGTGTAAAGAAATTCTCAGCGAAGACAATATTATCATAATATGATAATTCAATAAACTTTTTTAAATTAGAGCCTGAATGTTATTAACATTTTACTGTTAACTTAATGTTATTATCTGTGCAAAACTAAATATATTAAGAGGAAGATTCTACGTTCCGAAAAAGACTAATTTTGCTTTCCTTTAAAAAAAATATGGAAAAAAATCAAGCTTTAGAAAAAGATACTGCGAGGAGAAAAAACCGTCGTACTCCTGTCAATCAAGCGATTTTAGAACAGGGGAAATTACCACCACAGGCTGTAGATGTAGAGGAAGCAGTACTTGGCGCTCTTATGCTTGAAAAAGATCCATTACATACTGTTATTGATAAACTCAAACCTGAAATGTTTTATCATGACGGACATCAGATAATTTACAAATCCATTCAAAACCTGTTCAGCAAATCGGAGCCTGTCGATATAATTACTGTTACCAATGAATTAAAAACAATGGGACAGCTTGAGATTGTCGGAGGACCTTTTTATATTACGCAACTTACAAATCGTGTTGCTTCAGCGGCAAACATTGAATACCACACCAGTATTCTTATTGAAAAATATCTTCTACGTGAGCTGATTCACAGTTCTTCGGAAATTATTAAAGATGCCTATGACAGCTCTACTGATGCATTTGATCTTCTCGAAAAAGCTGAAAGGGAACTTTTTGACCTAAGTGAGAACAATTTGCGGTCTGACTATAAAGATATTCAATCACTGGTTAGGGAAGCCATCGCTGAAATTGAAAAGGCAAAAGACTATAAAAGTCATTTGAGTGGTGTGCCTTCGGGTTTTACTGAGCTTGACCGTGTTACTTCAGGCTGGCAAAAGTCGAATCTTATTGTAATTGCTGCTCGTCCGGGTATGGGTAAGACTGCGCTTGTTCTTTCAATGGCCAAGAATATGGCTGTTGACTTCAATAAACCTGTTGCTTTCTTTTCGTTGGAAATGTCATCAATAGAGCTTGTAACACGTTTAATTTCAAGCGAAAGTCATCTACCGAGCGACAAACTGAAGAAGGGCAATCTCGAAGCACATGAATGGACACAGTTAAATACGAGAATTAAAAAGCTTATTGATGCTCCATTATACATTGATGACACGCCAGCATTAACAATTTTTGAATTAAGAGCAAAAAGCAGACGATTAAAAGCACAATTTGGAATTGAAGCTATAATTATTGACTACTTGCAGCTGATGTCAGGAGAAACAGACAGAAACAGAGGCGGAAACCGTGAGCAGGAAATAAGCATGATCTCAAGATCGCTAAAAGCACTTGCAAAAGAACTTAAAGTTCCAGTTATTGCTTTGTCACAGCTCAGCCGTGCTACCGAGTCAAGAGGAGGAAATAAAAAACCTATTCTCTCCGACCTCAGGGAATCCGGTGCCATTGAGCAGGATGCTGACATGGTTTTGTTTATTTACAGACCTGAATATTACGGGTTAGGCGAAATGTCTGATGGAGCTCCTTCACATGGTCTTGCAGAACTAATTGTAGCCAAGCATCGAAATGGTCCACTTAAAGACGTGAGTTTAAGATTTATAGACTACCTGGCCAGATTTGAAGATTTAGATACTGGTTCGGAAGATATTTTAAATGATCTTGTTCCCAATGAAAGCTTTGAGCAAACGGGCAAAATAGGAAGGACTGTAACTCGTCAATCAAAACTAAATGACAATGACAGTGAGGATATTAATCCTTTTTAGCTTCAATCAAATCTTATTGCTTTAACCGGAGAAATTTTGGTAATTATATAAGAAGGTATTATCAATACAAGAAAACAAACAAGCACAGTCCCAATATTAATAAGAAGCAAATTCATCAGGTTGAAATTTATTGGTACTACAGAAACATAATAAGAAGCTGGATCAAGTTTAATTAAACCTAAATACATTTGGATTAAACACAATCCAATACCGAGTAAGTTTCCCCAAATTAATCCTTTACCTATTATATACATAGCATTATAGACAAATATTTTGCGTATACTCCAGTTTCTTGTTCCGAGTGCTTTTAAAATTCCTATCATATTTGTTTTTTCAATGATAAGTATTAGTAAGGTAGATGCCATATTGATAAGTGCGACAAAAACCATCATCACAATAATAATAATAACATTAACATCCTGAAAGCTCAGCCACTCAAATATCTGTGGGTACATTTGTTTAATATTGCGTGAATCAAGATTATACGAGGCATTTTTATAAACATAATCTGAAACTTCATCAAGCTTATTGAAATCATTAATAATAATTTCAAACCCGCCTACTTTTGTGCTGTCCCAATTATTTAACCGTTGCACATGCTTTAAATCTCCAATAATATATATTTTGTCAAACTCTTCTAAACCAGTATTATAAATTCCCGATATTCTGAACTTTCTGGCACTAGGAGTAATTTGACCTTCTCTGATAAAGAACATCAGAATTGTATCATTGAGTTTGAATTTTAATGTACTGCAAATTTTTTCCGACACCAATACATCATTTGTTTTTTTATTCTGGCTTATTTTAGGCGGTACACCCTGAGTTATCCTGTTTCTGAAAAAACTCCAATCGTAATCTGTATCAACACCTTTTAAAACCACTCCCTGAATATCTTCATCAGTTTTGATTATTCCTGCTTTAGTTGCAAAAACCTGAATACTACGTATTTCTTTATTTTGGTGAAGAACATCATAAAAATCCTGATTTCTGTCAATAGGTGAAGATTCGAAAGAATTATTGGAATCAAAATTGGATATCTGGATATGAGAACCAAACCCAATTACCTTATCTCTAATCTCATTTTGAAATCCGGTGACGACAGCAACAGAAATTATCATGACAGCAACGCCAATGGCAACACTTGCAACAGCAATCCTAGTAATCGGGCGGGAGAAATTCGACTTATTCCTCGAAAGAATCTTTTTTGCTATGAAAATTTCTAAATTCAATATCAGGAAATTTATTACTTTGCAAAAATATTCAAAAAACCGGATTTCTATGTTCAAAAAGTTTTTTATTGTTTGCATTCTAATCGGACTCAACTCAATTGTTTTCTCTCAGAAATATACAATTACAAGCACCAAGGATATTTACCCAAAAGATATCAGAACCGGGGCGGAACAAACAGAACTTTATTTTCCGATCATAAAAGGGAAAAGTATTGCCATTGTCGCTAACCAAACTTCAACGATCAAAAGCACTCATCTTGTTGATAGTTTGTTCAAAGCTGGTTTCAATATAAAAAAGGTTTTCTGCCCGGAGCATGGTTTCAGAGGGCAAGCTGAAGCAGGAGAAAAAGTTGGTGATGTGAAAGACGGCAAGACAGGAATTCCTGTTATTTCACTTTATGGAAAACATTACAAGCCACAGAAAAAAGATCTGAAAGGAATCGAAATAATTATCTTCGATATTCAGGATGTTGGTGCAAGATTCTATACCTATATTTCAACAATGACTTATGTTATGGAAGCCTGTGCGGAAAACAATATTACATTTATTGTTCTTGACAGACCTAATCCAAACGGGTTTTATATTGATGGGCCTGTGCTTGAGAAAGAATATAAATCATTTATAGGGCTTCACCCTGTTCCTGTTGTTCACGGGATGACAATTGCCGAATACGCTAAAATGGTAAACGGAGAAGGCTGGTTGAAAAATGGTGTGAAATGCAACCTGAAATGCATTCCAATTGCCGGATATGATCATAGTTTGTTTTACCAGCTTCCTGTGAAGCCTTCCCCAAATCTGCCCGACATGAAATCTGTTTACCTCTACCCTACAATTTGCCTTCTTGAAGGAACAAAACTAAGCATCGGGAGAGGCACTGACAAGCCTTTTCAGTATGTAGGACATCCTTCTTTAAAAGTAAAATTTAGTTTTACTCCTAAAAGTTTACCGGGTTTCTCGTTAAATCCTCCACTTAGGGATACTTTATGTTATGGATATGATCTTGGAAGTGATTCAGAATCAATAAAAAAAACAGGAAAACTTTATTTAAGTTTTATTTTAAAGATTTATAATGAAATGCCGGATAAAACAGGTTTCTTTATTTCATCATTTAATATTCTAGCCGGTAATTCAAAATTGAAAGAGCAGATAATTAATGGGGTTTCAGAGGATGAGATAAGAAAAAGCTGGCAACCTGCGATAGACAATTATAAGATTATGAGAAAGAAATATTTGCTTTATAAGGATTTTGAGTAAGGTAAATTTTTATCACACAGAGGTTTATTAGAAAGAAAGACTCTGTGTTTCTCATGTATGCCAGACTTTGGACAAAAGTCCTCT
>CAZELC010000023.1:9848-16144 GCA_964512865.1 uncultured Bacteroidales bacterium | reverse complement strand
TTCAATAATAACAAGGGGTTTAGAGGGTGTTGCAAAAAAATGCGGAAAACAGGAGGAAGGTATGCCGCTATATTTTGATAGTCATAAAATATCTGATAAAAAGCCTGATAAATTTCTTGATGATGATTTTAAAGGGATGGCCAAATAGAATTTACTTTATAAATAAAAGCCCCAGAATTAATCCGGGGCTTTTTTCTTTTATTACCATGATATTACTACTTTTCCATCACCGGATTGAACGCCGGGAGTATTACTTTGGTTTGTACCGGCATTAAATGATCCACCACCATATCCACTTCCTCCACCAGAATATCCACCTCCGGAACCATATGCAGAACAACCCCATCCAGCGGAACTATATCCGCCACCGCCACCACCACCAAATCCCCCGGGAGAACCGCTGGCACCTGCATTACCTCCAAATCCGCCGCTTGCAAAACTTCTTCCTCCACCTGCACCACCGCAACCATCAGAGCCGTAGCCATAGAATCCACCGCCACCACTTGAAATAGATCCGCCTTCACCATTTACTCCTGCGCCAGAACCACTTCCGGCAATTGTAATTTGACCATCACCGTTTGTATAAGTTGTGGCTCCACCTCCTCCTGCTACAATTAATGGAGTATTTGAAATTGTTGTTACGAATGTTCCTCCACCTCCACTGGGGTAACCAGAGGTAATTCCTTTTTGTCCAACAAGTATTTTTAATACCTGACCTGGTGCTACAGTAAAGGTCCCTTTCATTCTGGCACCGAAACCTAATCCCTGACGGCCTCCCTGAGCACCCCATGCCTCAATAGTTATACTAGTTACTCCTTCGGGTACAGTCCATGTTTGAATATTTCCGTATTGACCACTATTAGTTGCAACAAAGCATAATCCGCTGTTTAAATTTACACTTAGATTTGAAGTACTGCTTTGGCTAAGACATGAATTAGATGCAGTAACACTAACTGTCCCCGACACACTACCTGTATAACTTACAGAAATACTTGTGCTTCCCTGTCCAGAAATTATTGTCATTCCTCCGGGGACACTCCAGTTATATGTTGCTGCACCTATTGGTAAAACAGAATAAGTTCTGTTGTTAGTTCCTCCGATAATGGTTTCTGTAATAGAGCCAAGCGTACCAATAGATCCTGATGTAGTCGGAACAATAGCCAGATTGCTTGCTGTACCAGCAGGTATGCAAAGATTGTTAACAGTTACACTTATGTTTCCAGAAGAAGCACCACATGAGAAATTATATAATACAGAATTTGTTCCTGCTCCAGTTACAATTGAAGCCCCTGAAGGTGCTGACCAGTTATAAGAAGTTGCACCTACTATAGGAACTACGGTGTAGTTCAATGTTGAACCAAATCCGGGAGTTGCTGATCCTGCTATGATTCCTGGTGTTGACAGTGTAGATGTTACTGTAACTGCAATTGTGCTGGTTGGAGTTGTTGTACAGCCATTTGTTGCTGAAACTGAAATATTGCCGCTGGTTGCAGCGCAACTATAATCAACTCTAATTGATGATGTTCCTTGCCCGGAAGCTATAGTACATCCACTTGGAACTGACCATGTATATGATGTTGCTCCTGAAACTGTTGATACAGAATAAGAAACATTATTTAATCCTTTTGGGATTGTAGTCATCCCTGCAATAGAACCTGGTGTGGATAAAGATCCTGCCATCGAATATGATATAGCTCTGGCAGAGCTGGACATTCCACAAGAGCTGTTTGCAACAACACTAATGGTTCCATTTGCCTGAGCAGCGCATGAAAAATCAACGTAAATTATAGGCGTTCCCTGACCGGAAGTAATTGTTGCTCCCGTAGAACTTGACCATGTGTAGGAACTTGCCCCATAAACTAATCCGGTAGAATAGATCAACCCTGTTTGGCCATATACTGGTCCTTGTGATCCGGAAATTGCCATTGGTGTTGCCAAGGTTGTTCCAAGTGTAATCGCAAGATTTTGAGCCGGACTGGTTGCCACACAACCATTACTTGCTGTAACACTTATATTTCCATTTGTTGAACTACAGGCATAATCAACTGTAACAGTAGTTGAGCCCTGACCTGATACTATTGTAGCACCGTTTCCTGAATAAGACCATGTGTATGATGTAGCTCCCGGAACAGCTGCAATGTAATAAATAACTCCTGTTTGCCCAAGCAAAGGGGTTTGCGTACCTGTAATACCACCGGGGGTTGGCAGTGAAGTGGTTGTAACGGTTACTGCAAGTGTTTGTGCCGGACTCGATGCCACGCATGCATTACTCGCAATAACAGTGATATTTCCGCTGTTAGCACTGCAGTTGGAATAGTCAACTGTAATTGATGTTGTTCCCTGCCCCGAGGAGATTGTGCAACCTGTGGGGACATTCCATGTGTAATTAGTTGCACCTGTAATTGCGCTAATACTATATACAACGCCTGATGTTCCTCTTGGAACTGAAGTAAGACCGGCAATTGCACCCGGCTGAGCTAATGCAACAGAGCTTAATGCAAATGATAAACTTACAGGAGTAGTTGTTACACATCCATTACTTGCAGAAACCATTATTGAACCGTTAACAGCACTACATGAGAAATCAACACCAATTGAAGATGTACCTTGTCCGGATGAAACGGTTGCTCCAGATGGTACTGACCACGAATATGTGTTAGCTCCGGTTATTGCCGCAACTGAGTAAGGGGTGGAAGCTTGACCAAGCAAAGGTGAAGTTGTTCCTGTTATTATTCCCAGATTACTAAGTGTTGATGTGGTTGTTATAGCCAACGATGAGTTAGAGCTTGCGTTTCCGCACACATTACTTGCATTAACAGTAATATTTCCTGAGGCTGCATTACATGAATAATCAACAGTAATGGATGTTGTTCCTTGTCCTGAAGTAATAGTCGCTCCGGAAGGAACGGACCATGTGTACAGACTTGCTCCTGTTACTGATGAAATATAATAGGTAAATCCTGAACTACCCTTAGGTACTGTCGTAGTACCTGTAATTCCTCCTGGAGTTCCCGGAGCAGCAGAAATTGTCATATATGCGTTTACTGCAGCACTTGAACCACAGAAATTATTTGAAATAACACTTACATTTCCAGATACAGCTGCACATGAATAATCAACAATAATCGAAGAAGTTCCTTGACCTGAGATAATATTTGCTCCAGCCGGTACTGTCCATGTATAAGATGAGGCACCATTAACAGGAGAAATACTATGACCAACGCCAGTAAGACCTTTTGGAATACTGGTGGAAGGATAAGTTCCAATACCTCCGGGAGCAGGAGGTGTCGCAGTTGTTATTGTAAGGTTAAGGCTGCTTCCACCACTTGAACCGCATGCATTATTTGCTGTTACAAGTATATTTCCGCTATTAACTGTACAACTGTAATCAACCCATATTGATGTGGTCCCTTGTCCAAAAACAACAGAAGCACCAATAGGCACAAGCCATGTATATGAAGTTGCTCCCGCTATAGCAGCAATCGAATAATTTATACCTGTACTTCCTTGAGGCACAGAGGCTAAACCTGTAATTGTTCCGGGAGTCGCAAGTGCACTTAACGTGATGGCCAGATTTGAAGCAGTACTTGGTCCAATACATGTATTACTTGCTGTTACACTTATATTTCCGTTCGTTGCGTTACAAGCATAGTCAACAGTAACAGAAGTTGTTCCCTGTCCGGAAACAAATGTCACACCTGTTCCTGTGTATGACCATGTATATGATGATGCACCAGTAACTGGAGCTATTGTATATGTCACTCCTGTTTTTCCCTGAGGTATAGATGTAAGACCTGTTATTGTTCCTGGTTGTGATATAGTGCTGCTTAACGCTATTGCCTTATTACTTGGCGTACCAGTGCCAATACATGCATTTGTTGCAGTTACACTAATATTGCCATTACTTGCTCCACAACCAAAATCTACGAGTATGGAATTAGTACCCTGTCCTGAAGTAATTGTTGCTCCTGCAGGGACTGTCCATGTATAAATTGTTGCTCCATTAACCAATCCAACAGAATATGGTGTTGAAGTTTGTCCGAATAATGGGGTTGCAGTACCGGTTATTGCACCAGGTGTTGGAATTGTTCCTGTAATTGTTATTCCCAGTGTTCTGTCGCTACTGGGAATACTGCATGTATTAACTGCATTTACTATAATGTTTCCGCTTGTTGAACCACATGCGTAATCAACGGTAATAGAGTTTGTTCCCTGACCTGATACGATTGTTGCCCCTGTCCCTGAAAATGACCAGTTATAAGATGTTGCCCCTGTAACATTGGAAACAGAATAAATTAATCCTGTACTACCTTGCGGGACAGATGATATTCCTGTTATAGCTCCCGGCTGCGAAGGTGAAGTGTTGACAGTAACAGCAAGATTTCTTGGTGTGCTTGTCCCACATCCACTTGTTGATGACACACCAATATTTCCTGAAACTGCTGAACAAGAATAATCGACAACAATGGAAGTTGTTCCCTGACCAGAAACAATGCTTGCTCCTGAAGGAACTGTCCAAATATAAGAACTTGCCCCGCTAACAGGTGAAATACTATATGTGACTCCCGATACACCAGCAGGAAGATTATTTGTTCCTGAAATAGCAGTTGGTGTTGCCGGAGTATTGGTAGATACAGTTATCGACAGGCTGTTCGTTCCGCTTGAACCACATATATTACTTGCTGTTACTCCGACATTGCCACTTGATGCTCCACAGGCATAATCGACAAGTATTGAATTAGAACCCTGGCCTGACGATATTGTTGCCCCTGACGGAACAGTCCATGTATAAGTTGAAGCACCGGCGACTGCGGGCACAGAATAAGATACCGAATTCTGAGGATAAGTAATACTGGTAACTCCTGTTATTGTTCCGGGAGTTCCTAATGAGGCTATATTCACTGTGATTGATTTAGAAATACTTGAGCCGCAAGAGTTATTAGCAACCACACTTATCAATCCTCCCGTAGCACCACAGGCAAAATTAACATTGATTGATGTACTGCCCTGACCTGAAGCAATAGTACCTAAAGTTCCGGGAACTGTCCATGTATATGATGTTGCTCCGGCAACTGACGGTATTGAATAATTGATACCTGACTGCGGAAGAACTATTGGTGTTGTTCCTGTTATTGCAGAAGGCTGGGGTAATACTGCCATTGTAACTGCCTGTGACTGCACTGTACTAGCACCTCCACAAATATTATTAGCCATAACATTAAGGCTTCCACTTGTAGCGCCACATGCATAATTAATACTTATTGAGTTGGTACCCTGTCCTGTAATTGTAGCACCAGTTCCGGTATATGTCCATGTGTAGGATGTTGCCCCCGGAACAGCAGAAATGGAATATGTAACTCCAGTTTGAGGAGGAAGAACTGTAAATGTTCCTGTTATTACTCCAGGTTGAGCAGGTATAGCATTAATTGTAACTCCAATAGAAGCTGACGATGAACAGTTTCCTGCAGTAGCAACTACATAATATGTTCCTGCATGAGATGCCTGAATATTTGGTATTGTAGGGTTTTGTATATTCGAAAAGTAATTGTTTGGTCCGCTCCAAGTATAACTTGCACCAGGAATTGTGGTTGCAGAGAAATTTAAAGTATTATTCACACAAGCCGGAGTATTATAAGTTGCAGAAGCAGTTCCTAAAGAGGGAGTAACAGTTGCAACAGTTGACACCGGTAATGAAATACAACCATTAACAGAAACTGTTACGTAATAAGCTCCACTTTTTGCGGTTGTTGCATTTGGGATTGAAGGATTTTGTAAAGTGGAAGTAAACCCGTCAGGACCAGTCCAGCTGTAAGTTGCGCCTGATATATAACTTGCAGTGAGATTTAATGTTAGACCAGCGCAAATAGGTCCATTGTTCCCAGCAGCAACCGTAAAATCACAGTCGGGACAGATTTGCCCCCATGAAGAGCCTGTCCACACGTTGAAACAATTGGTGGTGAGATTGAATATTTGCGTTCCTACAACAGGGTTGGAGATAAGATCTCTCTCCGCAGTTGTCATTCGTGGAATTAATATACCGCTTGTTGTTGAACTAACATCAAGTATTGCATTTGGAGTGCCTGTCCCAATCCCCAATTTTCCATCAGAACTTATTCTTATTTTTTCTGTATTATCAGTTTTTATTACAAGGTCTTGCGCATCCATTGTACCGATGAAATTTGTACCTGCAATTGTGCCTGTATTACCAGTAAGCGACCATGCATTTAATGCACCATCTGCTCCTGTTGGTCCCTGAGCTCCTGTTGGCCCTTGTGCGCCGGTCAATCCAGTTTCTC
>CAZELC010000023.1:0-9748 GCA_964512865.1 uncultured Bacteroidales bacterium | reverse complement strand
CCTGCATTCCAGTAGCACCCGTTGGTCCAATCGGTCCGACAGCTCCGTCATTACCGTTTGCTCCTGTTGGTCCCTGAGCACCTGTTGGCCCTTGTGCGCCGGTCAATCCAGTTTCTCCCTGCATTCCAGTAGCACCCGTTGGTCCAATCGGTCCGACAGCTCCGTCATTACCATTTGCTCCTGTTGGTCCCTGAGCTCCAGTTGGTCCAGTTGGTCCGGACGTACCAGACTTTTCAGCATACAGAGCATAAGGGACTGAAAGAAGTTCCATTGTTCCCATAAAAACATAATTGTATCCGCCTAAGGGGCCATTGGCATCAAATTGAATTTCAACATATTTATTACCGGTTGACCAATCTATATCCGAAAATACCCCTGATGGATTTGTTCCGCTGCCAATCTGGAGATTAACAATTCCAAACTGATTTGTAGCAGCATCATGCGTCTCATGATAAATATCTGTACCTGTAGGCGAGTCATCTCTAAGAATAATATAAAAACTTACCTGTTGGTTTGTTATAATATTACCTGTTACGTCTCTTACCACAGTCTGGTAATTAAATTTCTGAGGAGTCTGGGCTTTTGTAATATAAAAACATGTCATCAGAATGCAAACTGTAAACAGAAAGCGGAAATATTTTTTCATTATTATTATTGTTGGGTTAGTGATATCAAATGTAAGTAAAATAATGGAAACCACAATAGATATTGATGCATTATTTTCTATAAGAGGTATTTGCTATAGAGATTTTCCTTTTATTATTAAAGTAATAGGGGACAGGGAACAAAACAGTTTAATGGAATCAGGTTATATAATAGACCTCACAACGAAACCAGCATATAATAATTTCAAATAGAAGCTTAGAAAAAAATTAAACTCTGTGCATCTCCATCTCGCTAAAATCTTTGACGAGAGTTCTCCGTGCAACCTCCGTGAAAAAATGAGATTGCTCTTTCAGCGAAATTATCTTAACTTAATATCAAAACCCCTTTAACGACTTATATCTTTTTCCCCAGAATCTATAATAGGTTAGTGAAGTATAGATCATCAGTTTATTGAACCAGCTGAACTTTTTCATGAAGTGCATTATCCTGTAAAATATAATCAGTAGTCCCAGGAAAATTATAAACTGAATCACCCATTCGTAAAGGAAAGTATTTATCCCGGCAATGAAATCAGGGAAAAAATGACTCAACGTTTTTATTATACCATACTGAAACAAAAGTGCAACAACAACAAGGAACCCGTGTGCCGTTTCAATTGCTCTTTTCGGGCAGGAGCACATACATCTCATACAGCTTTCGCAGGTAAGCTTCCAGAATGGTCTTTGATTTACAAGTATGATAGCTTTTACCGGACATTTGGCTATGCATATTCCACAGTTATCGCAGGAAGCTGAAGCATAGAATGTTTTTGCCAGTATAAAACGTCCTATAAAATAGTAACCTAGTGAAACCGGCGATATAGCAATATCCTGAATGATCTCTCGCAATGCATAATAACCTTTCTTCCCATCCAGTATATTATTTGCATATTTAGTGACCTTTGCTTTCATCCTCTCATGAAGAAAAAGAACCGCCTTTCTGCTTAACGCCGGATGAAACGATAACCAATTGGATGGCAAGTCAACAGGAAACATTCCGTTTATGAAATAACCTTTCAGCTTCAGGAAAAGTGCTGACATATAAAATGTTATTCCTGACAGACCCGGTGTTACAAGTTGGTCTATCCGCATTCCTGCCCTGGTGTTCATCAGAATAACATCGTTCTTTCCTTTTGGAAAATGTGAAATAAAGCTTAGCACAATTGGTGGATAGTTAAACCCGTGAACAGGTGAAACAATAACCACAAGTGCGTTTTCCGGAGGCATTTCGATCGGGTATGAGTTAATCTCAGCAATATTTACCAGAGTACACTCTATATTCCTCTCAACAGCAACATTTTTAAACCAGCTTGCAACATTAAGCGCATTGCCCGTTCCGGTGAAATAATATATTATTACTTTGGTGTAGGATTTCATTTTGAATTTATGGAGCTGTACTTAAATATCACAAAACTTCTCTTGAATAAAAATATCGTTTTTCTTAACACATATTTATAAAGTTGAAGATGAACTAAAGTTAAATGAAACTATTCATTTTAGTTAATTAATAGCCATAAAATTTTTGTTTTGTTTCAATTTTTAACAAAATATCATCTATTGTTGATTGTAATTCAGGTGGAATTTTAAGTAATAAATTATCATCGTTTACTTTATTTAAAATCAGTGTTACGTAATATAGTACAGTATATTTTTCCTGCAATTCTTTTCCAAGTTCTTTATTTTCAAAAAGATTTAAAACAATGCGTTTTTGCTGTTGAACTAAAAGGTCGAAAATGAGTTCATTAATAACTGCGTCATCTCTTGATTCTATAATTTCTATTGCCCTTTGTTCAATATTATTGAAAATTCCATTCCATATTTCAATTATAATCTGGGTTTCTTTTGTGTTAAAATCCTTTTCTGTTTTAAAAGCTTTATTGATATATTGTAATGCTTTGGTTTTATGGTTATTCGTTTTATAGAATAAATATGCTAAATTGTTTAAAGCAACAATATGCCCTTTTTCAAATGCTTTTAGATAAAAATTTTCTGCATCAATATATTTTTGTTGTTTTTCATAAAAAATCGCTAAATTGAATATAGCATTAATATCCCCCTTTTCAATAGCATTTAAATAATAGGTTTCTGCCTCGGAATATTTTTGTTGAAAGTAATATAAATTCGCCAAATTGTTTAAAGCACCAATATGTCCTTTTTCAATAGCTTTTAGATAATAGTTTTCCGCTTCGTTATATTTCTGTTGATTGATATATAAATTTGCCAAGTTATATAAAGCACTAATATGTCCTTTTTCAATAGCTTTTAAATAATAGGTTTCTGCTTCGGCAATTTTTTGTTGGTTTTTGTATAAAATAGCTAAATTGTTTAAAGCACCAATATGTCCTTTTTCAATAGCTTTTAAATAATAGGTTTCTGCTTCGGCATATTTTTGTTGATTATAGTATAATTTTGCTAAATTGTATAAAGCATTAATAACTCCTTTTTCAATAGCTTTTAGATAATAGTTTTCCGCTTCGTTATATTTCTGTTGATTGATATATAAATTTGCCAAGTTATATGAAGCACTAATATGTCCTTTTTCAATAGCTTTTAAATAATAGGTTTCTGCTTTGGTGTATTTTTTTTGGTCTTTATATAATATACCTAAAATAAAAAATTTAATTCCATCTTCTTCATTCTCTATGGTTTTAGCAATTTCTACTGCTTTAGGATAATTTTTTTCTTTTCGATGTTTAATAATTTTTGTGAGTATGCTTTCGCTTTTTTCAGGCAATTCTATCAGGCAGTTTTCTATTCCCTTTCCTTTAATTTTTTCTGTTAATTTAATAATTTCATCTCTTTCTGTCACAGAAATATATTTGCTTTGGCTTAATCCTTTTGACATCAGTAACGTACTATTCCAGTCTGTTTTGCCACTCATTAAATTAGCAATATGGTCGTTTGCAAGTTTTTTAAAGTCTGTGGCATTGTACCAGTTTTCAAGAAAAACACTTAGCCATTTTGCTTTACGTTTTTGATCGGGGTTACCTTGGGTAATAATCAACCACATATTAAAAAACCGTTCCGAAATTCGATATAAATGCTGTTTTTTATTAGTTTCGATTTTATCTACAATACCCTTTTCTACTAATGTTTTCAGGTTTGCCGAAATAAGTTTACTTTCCATTTTAACTTTCTCAACCAATTGCTTTGTAGTACATGCTTCCCAGATAAAAGCCATTTCAAAAACTGTTTTTCGCAGTTGGGCAGTAAGACTATTCAATCTTTCCTGATACAAAGGACTTACATTATCCATCGTTTTTTTAAGGTAATCATAAGTGCTTGTTTCAGATTTTTGCAAAACAATTTGAATAAAAAACTGTAAGGTTCTTGGTAATCCATCAGTTAAAATTCTTATGTTTTCTATTCTGCCGGGATTGTTTTTTACAAATTCTTTCAGGGATTCAATATTAAGCAAAACACTCCAATGCTTGAGTAGAGTGTCCATTTCTTCTCTGGTTAATGCTACCAGTTTATGTGTCCTGAAAAAATCATAAAAAGGCATATCATATCGCCAGAAATGTTCATCCATCCTGGTGCTTCCTGCAATAATTTGAATAGTATTATGATTTATGAGTATTTCGCGTAGCAATCTTCCGTCATCAGTAAAATTTTCAATAATTCTATCAAAATTATCCAAAAGCAAAACTATACGTTTTTTGTTTTTAGTGCAACTTTCGTTTATCAATGTAAACAATTGTCGGGTATACTTTTGGTCATTTTTAAAACTATTATAATCCGGGATATTAATGGCAAAATGGTATTGCTTTTTTAATTCGTTTATTACCTGTTCCCATAAATCGAATAACCGATAAATCCCTGCTTGCTCCTCTGCTAAATTAATGGCAATAAAATTTTTGCTGAGTTTTGGATTTTCAACAATTTCAATTTCAATGCGTTTTAATAAAGTTGATTTACCGCTGCCTCTTCTTCCTAAAATAAGTTCGTGTTGTAGCGGATCATTTGCTTTCTTATTAATAATTGCATCAATAATAATATTGTATTCAGCTTTGCGAACAATAAAATTATTTTTTACAGCTTGGTAATCGCTGTTAGCAGTCTGATAAACTGCTAATTGGTCTAAAAACCAATTTCCAATCGATGTGTTGTTATTATCCATTATATACAGGGTTGTTTTTAAACCAAAATGCTTTTAAGAATGGGGAGATGAAAATGTACTTTTTGTTTTCTTCTGTTTCTTCTACAATATAGCCGTCTTGTTTCAAATCGTTTATCAAATCCATATAATCGTTAGTTTTATCGTGCTTTACCGCCTTATCATAAATGTTATTTACTGTGATAAAACCCCTGTGAGCAATATGAATTAATATTTCGTTAACAAAATCAAAATTGTGTTTTGGTAAATATTCAGATAAGCGGGTTTTCCAATCTGCAAAATGCTCATTGTTTTCCACTACCTTATTGAAAGCGTTGTCAATATCTAGGTTTGTAATATTTGTCATATTGCCTTTTCTTCCTTGTTTGTCAATTTCATCTAACATTAAATTAATAAAATAGGGCGTGTAATAATGCTGAATCCTTTGCAATAAATAGGTTTTTAAATCATCATTATATTTGATAGTAGCATTTTTAGTTGCCCAATCTATATAATTCGAAGCTTCGACTTTATTTAAAGGTTCACATATCACCTTTTTAAGATCATTTAAATCAGAAGTTCTACCTTCAATCGTTTTTACAACATAATGAATTCCTACTGATCCAGATAAAACGAAACGTAATTTTTTAAAATCGCTTTGCCTCCATGTTCTTAGCTGTTTTAATATTGCTTTTGCTTCTTCTGTTTTACCTGCTTTATTTATGCAGTGTAGAACTTCAGGTAACTCATCTAATAACAGGACAATAGTTTCTGACCTGTCACCTAATTCTTTGAAAATGGTATTTATTGCTTCTAGATAATTAAAATCTTTTTCTTCAATTTTAATCTTTCCTTTAATATCAATTTCGGATATTTTCTTTTTCTTAATAAATTTTAATATCCCTTTTTTTGCCTTATCTGTTTTATTTAAGCAGCTTAATATTAGACGATATAAGGTTTCGTAAAACTCTTTTTCCGATTTTACAGCCTGAATACTTTCAAATATAACTGTAAAGCCTTCACGTGGATTTTTCTCAATATCACGCATTATGCTTGTTTTTCCAACTCTGCGAGGTGCTGCAATTAGGATGTAATTACCTTTAGCTAGTTCTGTCCAGATATCATCAACGATTTCTGTTCTTGGATAATAGTAATTCCCTGTAGCTACAGGCCCGATAATAGTATTTGGAGAAATCCAGGTTTCTTTCATTTTGACAATATTTTTATTGTTTTTATAATTTGACAGCAAATATACTGTTATTTTATTTAACAGCAAAATAATTGTCAAAATATTTTTTAATATTTTTGCAAATCCTCTATCTTTAACATTGGGTTATAAAATAAATAATAGCCTCTTTATACTATGCTCTACCTTCCTGTAGTCCACTAAAATATTCATCAGATGGCTTGTTCACATTTCCGCCATGGATAACAGTCCTCGCAATGACGTATCGAATTGTTTTCAAAAAAATTCTATCTTTGCAAAAAAGCAAAACATCATGGCAGACGATAAAAAGATAATTTTCTCGATGGTCAACGTCTCAAAGACATTGAACACCAATAAACAGATACTTAAAAACATTTATTTATCCTTTTACTACGGAGCGAAAATAGGCGTTATCGGTCTTAACGGCTCGGGTAAATCAACATTGCTTAAGATAATAGCAGGTGTTGAAAAAACTTTCGAAGGCGAGGTGGTGTTCTCACCCGGATATTCAATTGGTATGCTTGCTCAGGAACCGTTACTCGATGATTCGAAAACTGTTAAGGAAATTGTGCAGGAAGGTGTGCAGGAAATCGTCGACATACTTAAAGAGTATGAAGAAGTGAACAACAAGTTCGCTGAACCAATGAGCGATGATGAAATGAACAAGCTCATCGAAAAACAGGGCGCACTTACAGACCTTATTGAAAAACACGATGCATGGGAACTCGATGCAAAGCTTGAAAGAGCAATGGATGCGCTCCGTTGTCCTGAATCTGATGCACTGATAGCAAATCTAAGTGGTGGAGAACGCCGCCGTGTTGCATTGTGCAGACTCCTTTTAAAAGAACCTGATATTCTGCTTCTTGATGAGCCTACCAACCACCTTGATGCAGAATCTGTGGAATGGCTTGAACAGCATTTACAACAATATAAAGGAACCGTTATAGCCGTAACTCACGACCGTTATTTCCTCGATCATGCTGCAGGCTGGATACTTGAACTCGACCGTGGTGAGGGAATTCCATGGAAAGGAAACTATACCGAATGGCTTGAACAGAAAACCATTCGTCTGGCGCAGGAAGAAAAACAGGAAAGCAAACGCCGCAAAACTCTTGAGCGAGAGCTTGAATGGGTGAGAATGTCGCCAAAGGCAAGGCAGGCAAAAGGCAAGGCAAGGCTTACAGCTTATGATAAGATGCTGAATGAGGATGTTAAACAAAAAGAAGAAAAACTCGAAATATTTATTCCTAACGGACCGCGTTTAGGTGATGTTGTTATCGAAGCTAAAAATGTTGCTAAAGCATTTGGCGATAAGCTTTTGTTTGATAACCTTAACTTCAGTCTGCCACCTGCCGGAATTGTAGGAATTATTGGACCTAACGGCGCAGGGAAAACTACTTTGTTCCGCCTTATCATGGGTGCAGAAAAGCCTGATTCCGGTGAGTTTAAAGTTGGCTCAACAGTTAAGCTTGCTTATGTTGACCAGTCGCATGTTGAGATAGATCCTGAAAAGAATGTTTGGGAGATAATTTCCGGCGGTAACGAAACCATTGAAGTGGCTAACAAATCGATGAATTCACGTGCTTATGTTTCGCGTTTCAACTTCAGCGGTCCCGATCAGAATAAAAAGGCGGGAGTGCTTTCCGGTGGAGAACGTAACCGTCTGCACCTCGCCATGACGCTCAAACAGGAGGCCAACGTACTTCTGCTCGATGAGCCTACCAATGATATTGACGTTAATACACTGCGTGCACTTGAAGAAGGTCTTGAGAATTTCGCAGGCTGTGCAGTTATCATCTCGCATGACCGCTGGTTCCTCGATCGTATTGCAACTCATATTCTGGCCTTTGAAGGCGATTCACAGGTTTACTTTTTTGAAGGTTCTTATTCGGAATATGAAGAGAACAAAAAGAAAAGACTTGGTGATGATGGTCCGAAGAGGATCAAGTATAGGAAACTGATTAAGTAGTATTTATTTTTTATATTTGAGGAAATTACTCTATGTGATTTCCTGTTTCTGCAAAAAAGAATTTTGCATATTCTCATTACACGGAATGAATCATAAACAATCCAAATAAAAATTCAATTATTTTTATATAATTAGAATTTATAAATAAATTTGTTTTGAAATTTTCTGGTAAATATTAAATAAATATGAAAAAGAGATTTTTCTTTATAATTATATTGTTGATTGCTGTTTTGTCATCCTGCAAAAAGGATAATGAGGAAAAATACAATCCGGATAATAATGGCAGCGATAATCCAAAAGTTACTACCGGCGTTATAATTAAAGGACGATTGCCAAACAAATCGAGAGAGTCAGATTCTCTTTCTCTTGGAGATGCAAGAAAAGTGTTGGTTTTTAAAGGACCCCGAGCAGATATGCGAACATTGCTTTATGACATTGTTGATATTGTTGATGGTGCTTTTGCTGACACAGTCGATATGGGGCAGTGCCTTGCACTTGTATTTATGGATGAAAATTTTCATTATATAGGCACTCTTTCTTCTCATGGTATTAGATTGCTTCCATTAGGTCACCTGAAGAACCCAACACTTACTGTGATTGATTTGTCGACTTTGACCATGGTTGGAGATATAGTGATTCCTTCACACGATCCATTCGGAGATGAAATAATAATTACTGAGGCTGAAATAAACAGCTTAAAAGAAATAGATGCATTTTTTGAATCTATTGCAAAGAATATTGATGCTGATAATAATGGAGAACTTGACCTTTTAAGTAATCGTCAGCTCTTTATTCAATCTTTTTTTACAATCCGTGAAGGAAAATGGGGAACAGATACAACAGCTCCGGTTTTGTATGATAGTTCGGTGTATTATATCGATTACGGATTTGCAGTATACAGTGGGAATGGGTTTACACTGCCAAGCTCAGTAATTTTATCCGGACCTGCTGATAATCCATCAACGGATATTACTACAACTTTTGTTCAGCCAAATGCAGGTGGTGGTTTTCAGGCTGGGATGTACAGACCACATGAACTGATAATGTGTCCAACTAATTCTTCGCTGGCTACTCAGACTTTGCCATTTGAAAAAGGTGTTTACACTCTTAAAATAGATGGTATTTCTGGTTGGAGCATTTATTTTTCAAGTATTGATGCAAAAAGTAATTTGATGATAGTCATTCCTACATTGCATACAAATAGTGATGGTGATCTGGTATCTGTTTCACTCGAATATAAATATCCGGATAATGCAACTGTTGTTAATCCGGAAAATATAATAATTATGCTGGGTGTACAATTATCAAATTCAAATCGTCAGGAAATTTGTCACACACCTTGGATGTCTAAATATCCTTTGATGACAGGTGAAACAGCCACAGGTCTTTACAATTATACCTTTCCGACACCGGTTGATATCTCTGCACTATATAATGTAGGAGTTGGGTATTTCGATCAACTTGGAAATTCTTATTGCGTTGATTTTCGGGAATAATATTTAGGAATATTTCATTAATAAATTTGAGAACACTTTAAAATTTTTTAATGTTGACATGTTTTATGTCATTTACAGATAATAATCTCAATTAAGCTTATTACTTTTACAAAAATATCAATCCCCATTAACTCATGATGATATCAGAAGATTTAAAAATAAAAGAGATAGCTCTACATTCTGTTGGAAATAAGGCAAATATCGAAATTCTAAGATTATCACGCAATATTCTGAGTGTTAATGATGAAATAAAGGAAATTCTCAAATCATATTTTCTCTCTTCTTTCAAACAGGACGGCTATTATAATCTTTATCATGATACAGATTTGAAATACA